>DATHEN010000950.1:0-7411 GCA_035318565.1 Polyangiaceae bacterium | reverse complement strand
CCTCGACCGCGCGGAGCTGATCCGCGGCGAGCACGTGCTGCCCGAGGCGCGGCGCGCCGGCGACTCCTACGTGGAGTTCGTGCGCGGCACGAGCTTGCTCGAAGCCGTGGCTGCGTCGCTCACGGAAGCTTTTGCCAAGGACCTGATGGCCGAGCGCGTCACGGCTTGGCAGAGTCACTATCCCTGGGTGGACTCCGCCGGGCTCGAGTATTTCAAATCGCGAGTCGTTCAGGCGCGCTCTGATTCGGAAGAGGCTCTGGGATTCGTGGTGAGCTGGACCAAGACCTATGCGGATCAGGCCCGCGCCGTGGCTGCCTTGTTGAAGAAGACGCATATCTTGTGGAGCTTTTTGGATGCGGTTCAAGGCGGCTGCCGGGTGCCGGAGGGTGAGGGCGCGTGAGTCTCGCGCCCGCGTGCCGGCCTCGGCTCGCGCGGTTCGCTCGCCTGCGCACCGATCCGCTGACGGGCACGGCGCTCTTGCTGTATCCCGAGCGAGCGCTGAAGCTCAATGCAACGGCCGCGTGCATCATCGAGTCCTGCAACGGCGAGCTAGGAGTTGGCGAAATAGCCGAGCGCGTGGCGCGTGCTTTCCCGGATGCTCCTGCTGAACGAGTCCCGGCGGCAGTGCTCCGCGTGTTGGGCGACCTCAGCCGGCGCGGGCTGCTCCTGGACGCAGACGCACTGCGTTCGGCGCGAGAGCCCGCGGACCCGCTGCCGGCTCTGGACGACGCGCCGCTCGCAACCGCGCCGGGCAGGCCCTACACGTTGATCGCAGAGCTCACGTACGCGTGTCCGCTGCGCTGCGCGTACTGCTCCAATCCCGAAGACTTTGCGAGCTACCCCGCGCGCCTCACCACGGACGACTGGCGGCGGGTGTTTGCGGAGGCGGCGGAGCTCGGCGTCGTGCAGCTGCATCTGACCGGCGGCGAGCCGGCGCTGCGCAACGACTTGACCGAGCTGGCGCGCTGCGCACGAGATCACGCGCTGTACGTGAATCTCGTGACGAGCGGAGTAACGCTCACACGGGATCGTGTTCAGGCGCTCGGGGACGCGGGACTCTCGCACGTGCAGCTGTCGTTTCAGGACGTGGACGCCGTCGCCGCTCAGCGCGTGGCCGGTCGCAGCTATCTCGATCACAAGCTGGCGGTCGCTGCCTGGGTCAAAGAGGCGGCTCTGGCCCTGACGGTGAACGTCGTGCTGCAGCGCACGAATATCGAGCGCATCCCGGCATTCGTGGCGCTTGCCGAGCACCTGTGCGCCGATCGCCTGGAGCTGGCGCACGTGCAATACCTCGGCTGGGCGCTGCGCAATCGCGCGGCGCTGCTACCGAGCGCCGACCAAATCGAAGCAGCGCGTATCAGCGTGCGGAGCGAGCGCGCGCGTCTAGCAGGCCGGCTCGAAATCGTGCACGTCATGCCCGATTACTACAGCGGCAGGCCGCGCGCCTGCATGGACGGCTGGGCCAAGAACTACGTCGTGGTAGCTCCGGACGGCAGCGTACGACCGTGCCACGCTGCGCAGCACCTGGGACTCGAGACCTGGAACGTGAGCGAGCGTTCGCTGCGCGAGATCTGGTCGCACTCACCCGTCTTCAACGCGTACCGGGGTGACGCCTGGATGCTACCGCCCTGTCGAAATTGTCCGGAACGCGAGCTCGATCACGCGGGTTGCCGTTGCCAGGCACACGCGCTGACCAGGGACGCACGCCGCGCCGACCCAGCCTGCGCGCTGGCTCCCGATCATGGCCTCATCCAAGCTTTTCGCCTGCACCGGAGCGAGGGTCGAACGGAATTTCAGCTGCGTGCGGCGGGCGGTTCTGTGCAAAGCTAAACCCGTCGATGACAAGCTTCTGGATTACGCGAGCTCGGTCTGGCGCTCTGCTCGGCAGCGCGTTGCTCCTTGCAGGTTGCAAAACCAATTCTCGGGGCGAAGGGACGCCCGACGTGCGGCCGCCCGAACAGATAGGAGCGCCGGCGGTGCCGGCCTCGGCCGATCCGGCTCTGGTCGGGCTCAGTGAAGCACAGCAGCTCTGGAAAATTAACTGCACGAAGTGCCATGGCGAGACCGGCAAGGGCGATGGGCCGTTCCTGCTCACCTTGAAGCTCAAGCACAAGCCCGCGGACTACACGAACGCCGAGTGGCACAAGACCATGACGGACGATGAAGTCCGCAGCATCATCCTGTACGGAGGCCCGGGCGTCGGAAAGAGCTCCGACATGCCGTCGAACCCCAAGCTGCACGGCAGGGGCGACGTGATGGACGAGCTCGTGAGAATCGTGCGCGGCTTCGCCAATAAGTAGTCGACGCTATTCCTGCGCGCCGCACAGCACCCAGTTCAAGATCGCCAGCTTTTCGTCGGCCGTGATACCGACGCCGCCGTCGAGCGGGGGCATGGTGCAGCTCAGCAGCGCGGCGCGGATTTCTAGTTGCCAGCTGGCAATGTGCTCGTAGTCCACGAGCGGCCACGGACCATTCAGCGCACCGAAATGACAGGGCTGGCTGCAGCGCTGGCCGAAGATCGTGCGCACGTCCTCGAAGCGAACGGGCGGGTTGGGACAGGAAGTGGGCGCATCCACCTGCGTGCATTTCAGGACCGACGTCTCCGGGCCTACGGAACCGTCCTCCGGAGTCACCGGCGCATCCACACTCGCGTCCTCGCCCGGTGTGGTTTCGGGGTCGGTGGATTCACAGCCCCAAAAGCCGAAACTTGCCGCCGCGAGTAGCACCGCGACGAAACCGACCGACGTATTCATCGCCGGAAACCTAGCGCGCCAACGCGTGTTGCGCGAGCCCCGGGACGCCTCACGACGGTACGACACGTGCTGCGACAATCGACCGCATGGCTCGTGTGAGCTTCGGCTGCTAGTACGTTCGCAACCGTGAATCCAGGAGCGCTTACGTAATGCAACACGTCCACGCACGAGTCATCGGCCGCACCAGCAAGGCCTTGTTGATCGGAACAGCAATGTCTCTCGCAGCGGGCCTCGCCGCCGCGCACGTCTCGATCTCTTCCGGACCGGGGTTCGCTGACAAGAACCAAGAAATCACGTTCGGAGTGGGGCATGGCTGCGGTACCTCGGATACGTACAGCGTGCGTGTGGAGATCCCCTCGAGCGTGACTTCCGTGCGCGTCATGCCGAGCGAGTTCGGCAAAGCCACCATCGAGAAGGCCGCGTCGGGCCTGATCACTGCCGTGACCTGGCAGAAGGCGGATGCGGACCTGCTCGCCGCAGACAACGCCTACTACAAGGTTGGCTTGCGCATCCGCGTTCCGAATCAGCCATTCACGGCGATTCACTTTCCCACTCGCCAGACTTGCAAGAGTGCTGACGGCGGCGTCAGCGTCGTGGACTGGGTTGCCGAGACGGAATCACCGGACGGTGGAGGCCCGGAGCCCGCACCCGAGTTGCGCATCCTGCCGGCTCGCCAGCCCGGTTGGAACAAGTTCACGGTCCCTGCAGCCGTTGCCGATCTCAGCGTCTGGTTCAGCGATGCGCTGATCGTCTGGAAAGACAGCGCGGCGTACAGCTTCAACTCGAACATTGCGGAGCAGATCGACGGCACCGCTGGAGTCACCAAGCTCACGTCGCTCGCCGCCAATGACGTGATCTGGGTGAAGTACTGATGCGTCGCGCGGCTATTTTAGTCGCGTGCCTGCTCACGAGCGGTGCGCTCGTCGTTGCCTGTGGAAAGGACGAAAACGCGAATACGCCGGGCACGGGCGGTGCCGCGGGCACGGGCGGAAGGGGCGGCAACGCCGGTAGCGGTGGCGTACGGTCGGACGCCGGCCTGAAACCCTGTTTGGATCGTCCCACGGAGCTCGAGCGTCCGCCGTCGGGTCAGCTGCCCTGCGACTTGATTCCGCCCGGTCTATCACTCTAACTCGGAGCCTCGTGTTGGGTTCCAGCGTCGCGTGGCGCTGTGCGCGGGTCGTGATAGCTGGCCTGCTCGGCGCCGGTTCCGCGTATGCGGATCACTGCCAGCCTCCCGGGCCGCTACCGCCCGGTGAGGTCGGCTTGCGCGTGGCTGCGACCGTCGAAGCCGCTCACTACGATTACGGCGGCGACCGCGGGAACTACCAGGGAACATCGCTGGGCCTCGGGTACGAACGGAGCGCGTTCCGAGTGCAACTGTCGCTGCCCGCGTACCGTCTCACCCGCAACGACGACACGTTCTACGGCCTGGGAGATGCCACGGCGGACGGTCGCTTCACGCTCCTTCGAACGGCGGATGACAGCGTCAGCGCAGGCCTTGGCCTGACCGCGATGGCGCCGACCGGCAGCGCGGCGCGCGACCTCGGTATGGGACACGTCATGCTCATGCCGGCCGTGTGGGGACTCGCTGAAAAGGGCGGCGCCTTCGTCCAACTTCAACTGGCTTTTGCTCGCGCTCTGTCCCGAGACGCCCCGGAACACGCACACCATGCAGAGCCGCGGCTGCACCCGATCGTGCGCCCCATGAACACGTCGGAGCTGGTCGCCAGCGCCAGCGCCGGTTACCCCGTGCACGAACTGCTGCGCGTGCAAGCCGGCCTCTACACGGCGCTACCGGTCGACACACCGGACGGTGAAAGCCGCGCGGTAGCGAGCGCCGGCGTCGATTTCATCCCAGGCACCTTCGATCTCGCTCTGGAAGCTCAAGCGCCCGTAGTCGGCGACCCATTCACGTTGAAGGGGGTCGCGACCGCAGGCGCACGCTTCTAGCTCTGCAGCGCAAAACGCACGACGCCAGGCTCTCGGGGGCCGATCGCTTCAGAGCGGCCACCCAAAAACCTGGCGAACATCGCGGAGCCTGAGTGCTTAGCTCAGAAAATGCAGAGCTTCTTGGCGTCTTCGATCGGGTACACGCTCATGAAGTCGAAGCACATCTCGTCGACCGTGCCTTCGCCGAACCCGACAGTCGCGTTCGTCGTGTTGTTGAACCAACACGTGGTCACGAGGCGTTCGCCGTTGTTGTAGGGCCGGCGTGCCTGCAAGGGTTGCGGCTTCTGATCATCGAACTGCCACGTCTTCATCGGCACGTTCGTCACGATGCCGAGCGATTGTCCCGCCGCATTGAAGTGCTCGGTCTTGAAGCCGGTTCCGAGCCGATGCATGTGCGCCGAGCCCGCGACGATCGTCAGTTGCTTGCCGGTGGCGGAGAGATTGTTGCAGGTGCCCGTCACGGGCATCTCACGCGCGCCCGGCGGCAGGCTGATGGCGATCGAGCCGAGCGTGACGATACCCACGTGGTTCGGGCGCGCCGGCTGGGGCGGTTCCATGGCGAGGTTCGTGCAGAACGCTATACCGCTCGAGTCGGTGGTGGGAGCACCGCCGTCGATGTTGTTGTAGTGAACCTGCAGGTAGAAGTGCGGGAAGTCGAGCACCAAGCCGAGGTCCGGCGCCATGTTGGCGTTCGGCCCGCCCGGAGCCCAGCCCGCCACGAAGGTACCGTTTCGGGTGCTACCGGCCGTCTGGGTTCCGTACAGGATGTAGTGGTGGATGACGCGCGCGTCGTCGATGGCCGGTGCCCAGGCAATGGCCTGTTCGCCCGTCACGAACTTCGACGGGAACGGGAAGCTCACGTACTTGTCGCGCGTATTCGCGGGCACGGGATATTCCGCTGTGTCGTTCGGGTTCGTGGGGTTGGCGTGCGCGCGGAAGTACTTCAGCTTGTTCGGCGGGCACGGCAAGTACTGCGGACCGATCTGACCCACCGGTGGCGGGTCCGTGCCCTGGCAGGTCTGCAAGCTGCCCGGCGCGCCCTGGCTGAACCAACGATCCATGGCGGCGCGCTGCTCAGTCGAGAGCGCTCCTCCGGTCTGGGGCATACGTCCGCTTTCGATCGCCGCCTTCATGGCATTCCAGACTTTGCCGCCGGTCCAGGCCTTCTGAGTGTCGTCGTAGGTCACCAGCGACATCGGCGCTCCCGCAGCCGTGGGGTTGCCGTGACAGGTCTGACACCTCTGCGCCAGAACCCGCTTCGCCCCGCACCAGGCGTCTTCGCCGGGGTTCCCACCGCCACCTGTACCGCCGGTACCGGGGGGAGGAGGGAGAGGTCCACACGCGAACACCGCCGGGCCGAGTACTAGAGCTGCAAAGTAGAAAGTCCGCTTCATCCTGTGAGCCTCCCGCTGTCGGTTCCAAACCTACGCGTCGCTTGTTGTCACTACATACAATGCCACGTGTCCGCGTGAATCTCACCATTGGTGAGTGATACGAACGGAGACGTCCAATGCCGCATGGCATATTCGGTCAGACAGCTTTCAGCAGAGCCACAGTCCTACCGGCGCTCTGGAATGCTTCTGCCTCCGCGCATTCCGGAGTAACCCAATGGCGCAAAGACGATGACCGAACACCTGCCCTTTGCATACGAGGGAGGCTGTACTTGTCGGGCGATTCGCTATCGCCTGCTGACGCAGCCGCTGATCGTCCACTGCTGCCACTGCCGCTGGTGCCAGCGGGAGACCGGCAGCGCTTTTGCGCTCAATGCCGTCATTGAAGCGGAGCGGCTCGTTACGCTCGCCGGTGCGCCGGAGAGCGTGAGCACGCCCTCGAACAGCGGCAAGGGTCAGACGATCTGGCGTTGCCCCGAGTGCCGTGTCGCCGTGTGGAGCAACTACGCAGGCAACGGCCGCGCAGTGGTGTTCTTGCGTGTCGGTACGCTGGACGACGCGAGCGTACTGCCGCCCGACATCCATATTTTCACGGCGTCGAAGCTGCCCTGGGTGGTGTTACCCGAGAGCACGCCCGCGGTCCCCGAGTACTACCGCGCATCCGAGTATTGGCGCGCAGAGAGCCTCGAGCGTCGCGCTGCGCTGCGTGCGCGCGCCACGTGAGATTCAGGGGAAGGTGACGCTGGCGGTTGCTGTCTTGCCCGGAGACACCGTGATGGTCCTCGCCTTACGACCGTGCTCGGGGTGAACGAAGAGCAAGGTGTGAGGGCCCGGGGAGACGCTGATGCCGGTCTTCGGCGTCATGCCCATCGGTTTGCCGTCCAGCACCACCGTGGAGGGCGGAGAGGAGATGAGATTGAGCGTGCCGTTGGCGATCGCTTCGATTGACGAGCCACCGCTGCGCTCCTCGGGTGCCGGCGCGGGTGTGGGCGCTCGGCGCGGAGCAGGCACCGCGGGGCGGGAACGCGCCACACGTGCCGGAGCGGGTGCGCTGCGCGCTGGGGTCTCGGCGCGCGCGGGAGCTTCGGCGCGTGCTGGGGGTTCGGCGCGCGCGGGAGCTTCGGCGCGTGCTGGAGCCTCGGCGCGTTCCTCGGCTTCTTCCTCGTCGCCTTTTTCTTTTTCGGGTTCGGCCTCCGCGGCCAGCGCTACGACGAACGTCTTTTCGCCCTGACCGTCCTCGAAGGTGATGTCCTGCTTGTAGTCCTGAAAGCCCTTCTTGGTGGCGACCAGGCTGTACGGCTTGTCCGTCGCGATATC
>DATHEN010000949.1:0-5392 GCA_035318565.1 Polyangiaceae bacterium | reverse complement strand
ATGACTCACGCCAACATTCGCGACCAAGTCGCCGGGCGCACCGGGTCGCTTATGGAAGCGCGGCCCTTTCAGGCGCTCGTGAGCTTCAGACCAGGGCTCGTGCGAGCTGACGCAGATCGTCGAGCGGTAGGTCCACGGTTTCCACGTGACCCACAGCGCGCACGACCACGAATTTCAGACGTGACCCAGCGCGTTTCTTGTCCTGCCCGATGAGCCGGCTCGCCGCGCCGAGAGGCTGATTCGAGAGATCGCTCGGTAAGCCCAGCGCCTGCAAGAGCGCGAGGCTGCGCTCCCGCAGCGCCGCCGGGGTCAAACCGAGCCGTTCACCGATGCCGAGCGCGGCGACCAGGCCCAGGCTGACGGCCTCACCATGGGTCAAAGCGCTGTAGTTGCCCTGGGCTTCCAGCGCGTGGCCCAAAGTGTGCCCGAGGTTGAGTGTGGCGCGCACGCCGCTTTCCCGCTCGTCGAGACCGACGATGCGCGCCTTCACGCGCACGCAGCGGCGCACCATCTCGGCTACGAGCTCCGGTTCGCGACGGCGCACGGCAGCCGCCTCGCGCTCGAGCAGCTCGAACAGCTCGACGTCGCCGATCAGGGCCGTCTTGACGACCTCGGACAATCCGCTGGTGAACCCGCGCGCGGGTTCCGTGGAGGAAAGCCCGACGTCGCAGAGCACAGCGCTGGGCGGCCAAAAGGCGCCGACGGCGTTCTTGGCCGTGCCCAGGTCTACGCCCGTTTTTCCGCCCACGGAGGCGTCCACCATCGCTAGCAGGGTGGTCGGCATGCCGATCCACGCCGCGCCCCGCATCCAGGCGGCCGCGGCGAACCCCGTGATGTCGCTGGCCACGCCGCCGCCCAGCGCGACGAAAACGGTCTTGCGGTCGGCTTCGACTTCGAGCGCGCGATTCCAGATGGACGTGGGAGCTGCCAGTGTTTTGTGTTCCTCGCCAGCCGGCAGCACGATCGTCTCGACTCGAGCGCTACTCCGCCCGAGCGCTGCGACGACGGGCGCGCCGTGGAGTGGAAACACGTTGCTGTCGCTCACCAGCACTGCGAGCGGCGCTCCGCGCACCAACTCGCCGAGTCGTTCACAGAGACCGGTGCGCGCAATCTCGACCGCGTACGAGCGCTGTTCCGCGGCCACGGCGATGGCGTCGCGCTGCCAGACCGAAATCACGCGCTCGGCGACGCTGGCCGCGTCGAGGCCGTCGGTGGAGATGCGCGCGTGCGCCTCGGCGTAGATCGGCCTCCGCGCCTCGAGCAGCTCTTCGATGCGTTCGAGTGGATTCGGACCGGACAGCAGCGGTCGTTCTGCGCCGGCGCTGCGCGCGAGCAGCTGCGGCGCGGAAGCCTCGAGCGTCACGACGACGGTTTCGTCGAGCGCCTGTAGACGCACATCTCCGCGCAGTAACGCACCTCCGCCCAGAGCTACGACCGGGGGCGGGACTTGCCCACGAGCTTGCGCGAGGATGCTGAGCAGCCGTTCACGCTCCAGCGCACGAAAGGCCGCTTCTCCGCGGTCTCGGAAGAGCGTGGCGATGCTCACGCCGGCGCTCCGCTCGATCTCCGCATCGAGATCGAGCCAAGGGTGACCGGCACGCTCGGCGACCAAACGCGCTACCGTGGACTTGCCGGTAGCCATGAAGCCGTTGAGTAGGAGCGGCCGCCGCATCGCCCCGGGCGAGTAGCACAAGATTTTGCCATGGCCGAGCTAGATGTTCAGCAGCACGCGGCCAGCCTGTGCATTCGCGTGAGGGTCACGCCGCGCGCCAGCCGCAGCCGGGTGCTCGGAGTGCGCGAAGGAGTGCTGGCCGTGGCCGTCGCAGCGCCGCCGGTCGACGGAGCTGCAAATTCCGAGCTGGTGCGCACGTTGGCGCGGCACTTCGAAATCCCGCAAAGCCAGGTGAGTATCGTGGCAGGCGGCTCGGGCAGGAGTAAGCTGGTGCGTGTTGCGCGGCTCAGCGAAGCCGAGTTGTTGCAAAAGATTCCCAAGTGACGCTCAAGTTTTCCAAGTACGAAGGACTCGGGAACGACTTCGTCGTGGTGGACGCGCTCGGTGAAGACGCGGTCGATGCGGAGTCTGCCGTGAAGCTTTGTGATCGTCACTTCGGCGTCGGCGCGGACGGAGTGCTCGTGGTGTTACCCAGCACGGTACCCGGCGCGCGCGCGCGCATGCTGATCCGCAACGCAGACGGCTCACGTCCCGAGATGTGCGGCAACGGCATTCGTTGCGTAGCTCTGCACTTGGCGCGCGCCGACGGCGCGATCGAAACACGTTACACGGTGGAGACGGACGCCGGTTCGCTCGCATGCGACGTGAAGCGGGACGGAGAGGTGGCGCAGGTCACCGTACAAATGGGTGAAGCGCGACTCGAGGGAGAACACGCCGCAGATTTCGCCGGTGAACCGCGGCAGTTCATGCGGGTGTCCATGGGAAATCCCCACGCCGTGAGCTTCGACACCGGCGACGACCCGGCGCGCATCGATCGCTTTGCGCCCGAGGTGTCGCGCGCCTTTCCGCAGGGTTCGAACGTCGAGTTTGCCACCACACGCGGTGTGGATTGCTTCGAGTTGATCGTGTGGGAGCGTGGCGTCGGCCGCACCTTGGCTTGCGGCACGGGCGCGGCGGCCACGGCCGTGGCCGCGGCGGTTTCCGGGCGCGCCTCGTTCGATTCCCCGATCGAGGTTCGCCTGCCGGGCGGGCCACTGAGCTTGCGGGTTTCCCGCGAAACGTTGGCGGTGTCGATGCGCGGGCCGGCGCGCCTGGTTTTTGTGGGTGAGGTTCGCACGCCGTGAGCGCCGACTTCGGCGTGGATCGGATGGCAGCCAGGGTCGAGTTGGACGCGGGCGCGCAGCTGCACGTCATGGCGATCGTCGCCGACCCTCCGACGCTCTCGCTCATGGAGCGCACGCTGACATCGCCGGGCGATTCGGTCAGCATTGCCAGGGATCTGAGCGAAGGTCTGGCGCGCACGGCCGCCGAAGCGCCGGACCTGGTCTTCGTGGACGTCGAGCTCGGGCAAAACGCCGGGCTAGCGGTCGTGCACCACGTGCGGGCGATCGCGCCGAACGTGGCGATTTATGCGCTGGCGCGGCCGGAAGCCCTGGAATTGGCCGGGCAGGCCGTGGCGCTCGGTGGTTCGGGGATGCTGCTCTTGCCGCTTTCGGGCGACGAGCTGCTCACGGCCGTGGCCGAGGTGCGCACCCGTAAAGCGGAGCGCGAACAGCGCGTGCGGCTGGAACGCGAGGCCGTGCTGTCCCGACGCGGCGCATCGCTGGTGGCGCGCATCACCGAGGTGGCCGAAGCGCGCAGCCGCCGTGAAGGTGCCGAGCGGCTGGGCCAAGCGCTCATCGCGGGTGCCGGAGCGCGCCGCGTGCTCGTCTACCTGCCGGCTGGCGAGGGCTCACGCCAGCTGATGCGCGCGGCGGCCGTGGGCGAGCCGCTCGAAGCGCCGAGCTTCTGCGATGACATGGAGCTGCTCGGCTTTGCTGCGCAGCACGAGCTCGAGGTGGTGCGGCTCACGCTGCGCCGCGAACACTGCGGTTTGATCTTGCTGGGCGGACTTCCGCCGCGCGGCCCCGGCGAAGACGCGCTGCCGCTCGTGAACGTCGTGACGGCGCAAGCCGCGACCGCGCTCGCGTTGATCGGTGAGCGCGAGCAATCGAACCGCGGCGCCATGAAGGACCCGAGCTCGAGTGCTTACACGTTCGCATACTTCGTGGACGTGGCGGGACGCGAGATCGACAAGGCACGGCGCTACGGGCGGCGCTTTGCGCTCGCCACGCTCGGTATCGGTGACGCTCCCGAGAGCAGCCGCGGGCGCAGCAGCCGCGAGCCCAGCGTCGAGGCGGCCGAACGGGTACTCGGCGTGGTGCGCGATACGGACGTGTTGGCGCGCGTGGACGAGAGCGAGTTCTACCTGCTGCTGCCGGAGACGGGCGGCATGGGGGCCCACACCTGCCGGCGCCGGGTAATGCGCCAGCTTGCGGGACCGGGCGGGCTGCGCCGGGGTGACGGTCGGATCCTGGAAGTTGCCATGGGCGTTGCAACTTTCCCCCATGATGGCGAGGATTTATCGCAACTGCTTCGAGTCGCGAAGCACCGTGCCGACGTGTCCCGGCGCTCTGTCGTCCGGCGTCTTTCACTCGACCGGCTGCCGCTCGGCGAGCTCGTAGACACGCTGTTCTGGAACTTGTGCGACGGCGCGGGCGAGCGGGACACGAGCATCGAAATGCCGCGCAGTCTGGAGCTGCCCACCATGGACGTGGTGGCGCTGGCGGTGGGTACGGTGAACGAAGCCCTGCGCGGCGGAGCAGCGCGCGTCGTCGCCACGCAGCGCTCCGGTATGAGCGTCGGTGCCGCGGTGCGCTCGGCCTTGGGTCGCGATCGCAGCGACGTGCGCTTCGACGCCGTGGACGTGACTGACGTTCCGGGCTGCGAGAATCTGGAAGTGCTGGTCGTGATCGCCGAGCACGGTGCGTACGCGCTCGTCGGTCGCGGTGAGCAGGGTCTGGTGCGCGCGCAGCACCTCGCCGATCCACTGTTTGCCGATCTGGTGATTCAGCGGCTCGGCGACGCTGCCGGGGTCAGGTTGTTCGATTGATGAGCCGCAGCGTTTTGCTCGTGGATCCCGATGTGGATCGGCTCGGCACGCTCGCCGCAAAGCTGCGCGTGCGCGGCCTGTCCGTGTTTTTGGCGGATTCCGTGGAGAGCGCCATCGATCGCGCTCGCAGCGCGCGACCCGAAGCAGTGCTCATCGCCGACGCGCTTTTGCCGGCCGGGATCGAGCGCCTCGAGGCCGAGCGCGATCTCTCCGCGTTGCCGCGCTTCGTGCTGACGGACGCAAAGCATCCGGACGACGCGTCGGACACCGTGTTCCTACGCAGCGAAGTCGACACCATCGTGCGCAGGCTGCTCACCCTGGCGCCGAAGGCGTCAGACGTGCTCAGCGCGCGCGGCGACTTTCGCGGGGATCTGCAACAAGTCAGCGTGGTCGACCTGTTGCAGCTGCTGAGCATGAACCGGCGCACCGGGGGGCTGAACATCACTACCGCCGCCGGCGTGGGTGAAGTGCGGCTCGCGAACGGTGAGATCGTGGACGCGGTCTATCGGCGTTTGGAGGGCGAAAAGGCGCTATTTCGCCTGCTCAACGAGCAGGAAGGCAGCTTCGCGTTCGCCGCCGGATCGCCCTCGCTGCTGCGCCGCGTGCAGGTGAAAACGAACGTGCTGCTGATGGAGGGCCTCAGGCAGATCGATGAGCTCCGCCGCCAGCGTCAGATTTTGGCTGCCGAGCAGGACGCGCTCTTGTCGATTGCCCCACCGCCGTCGGACGCCGGAGAAGCCGCGCAGCGCGTCGCCGAAGTACTCACGGTGCCGCGCACCCTGGAGGAG
>DATHEN010000948.1:0-5974 GCA_035318565.1 Polyangiaceae bacterium | reverse complement strand
TCCTCTGAAGAGCGCGTTCATCCTCGGGCACGAAGTGCAGGGCATCAGCGCGGGCGTGCGCAAGGATCCGCGCGTGACGGCGCTGTCCATTGCTCAGTACGGCCGAGTGCAGTGCATGAACGTGAGCGTGTCGGCCAGCCTCGCCATGTACGAATACGTGCGGCAGCACGTCCCTCGAAACGTTCAGACTTAGCTCTCATGGTTTCGCCGCAACGTCCGCGGAGCTCGCTCGTCACGCAAGCCGTGCGCTGGCTCGGACGCTTGCCCGTTACTCGCCCTGCGCTCATCGGCGCGTACGGAGCGGTAGCGCACGGCGCTGCGCGCGCTTTTGCGGCGCTCCCAGATATTCGCTCGGTGCAGCTCAGCGGCTCGCTGCTGAATCCGAGCAGCGTGGCCCCCGGCGCATCGGACATCGATCTCGTGCTCGTAGCCGATTTGCCGACGCCCGAAATCGAACTTCACTTCCGCGCTCAGGTGAAGCGCATCTTGCGCGTGGTGAATCGCGCAGGACCGGTCTTGTACAACCTCGAATACTTCGCCTTCGACGAGCTCGAGCACTATCGAGCGTTCGGCAATGGTTGGGCCATGGGGCTCGGTCGCACCTGGCGCACGCTGGCCGGGGATCCGTTGCAAGCGAGCACGCTGTACGTACGGGACGCAAACGAGCTCCGAAATGAGGCGTTCTTCCAAGCGGGCTTGCGCTGGCGCAAATCCGCATGCCCCCTGCTCGGGTCGGATGAATCCGCGCCGGATTGGCTTTTGCTTCGCTCCGCTGAACGGACGCTCGCGTGCGTGCTCGCGGAATACCTCGGCGCCGACCGCTACCGGAAGTCCCTGGGAATGCTGCTCGAGCGCGCCCGGCGCACCCCAGAGCTCGCCGCGACTCTCGCCGAAATAGAGAACGGCCCGCGCAACACGGCCGTGAGCTTGGATGCACTTTTGGCGGCCAGCCTAGCGGTGCTCGATCACTTCGCGCGCGAGTGCACGCAGGGTTGGCATGCGCCATGGCCCATCGCCGTCGCCGCAGAGGCTTTGCCTCGTTCGAGCACTCGAACTGATGTGGCGCTTCGACTTCTCGGGCACGGCTTTCAGAGCGTCTATCGCATCGCGCGCGGCCCGGGCGCGATAGGCGCCCGGCTGGTCGCGGTTGCGCCGGAATCAGACGCGGCGACGGACACGGTTGCGCGTGCTCAGCGCGCGTTCGGCGAGCTCGGCATTGGAGCAGCGTTCGGCGAATGGCCGCTCGTTCTCACTCCGTGCCTGTGGCGCGCGCTCGCGCTCTTCGAACCGGGCCCTTTCCTCGCCGCGTCCGTCGCCGCCGGCCAATACGAAGTGTTCGGACGAGAGCTCCCTCCCCCGCCCGCGCCACCTTCCGAAGAACTGATGAACCTGCTGCGCGTGCGCGCCGTCGAGCTTTTTTACCGCCCTCGCGGCCGTCTGCTACGCCTCACCAAGAGCGACGCCCGGAGTCGCTTCGACGCCGACATGCACCTGGCGCCAGCGCTCGGCCACGCCCTGCGCACCGGGACGCTACCCAGCACCCCGCTGCCGCCGCTGGCCGCGTCCAATGCCGACGAATTCACGCAAATCTCCGCCCTGCGCGGCTGGATCGAAGTACAAAAGCGTAGCTTAACCCCGGAGTTAGAACGCCGCCGCGTGCGATAACAGCGCCATCACAGCGCCTTTCGCCAGCCGATCAGGCCATCCGACGAAAGCTGGTAGAGGCTCGAATCGGTGCCCACGTAACAGTGCCCGTCCGGTGACGCGCGCGGTGCGGTGCGCGGGTTCTCCTCGTCCTGCAGCCGCACTTCCCAGCGCTTTTGCCCCTTGAGGTCGTACGAGCGGTACGTTTGGCGCTGCACGAGCACGATCGGCGTGCTGTCCGTCAGCGCAGCGGGTGAGTACGGCGCGGAGTCGCCATCGGCGCTCGCCGCGGGCAAGGGCGCGCGCCAGAGCCAGGCGCCCTTCGGACTGATCGCGCGCAAGCTCGTATTGGTGCGAAGGTAGATCACGCTGTTGGGGGCCGCCGCCAGGTTGCCCACGGCGCGTTCCTTGGCGTCCAGGTTGAGAGACCAGCTCAGCTTGCCGTCCGGCTCGATGCCCTGAACTTTTCCGGCCGTGACCCGCACGACCATGCTGTTCGGCAACGTCACCATGTCCGGCGCGCTCGCCCGCAGCGGTTGCTCCGGCTTCTTCTTTCCGCAGCCGCCGCACGCCACGAGCAGCGTGGCGATTGCGAACATTCGATGCCAACGGCCCACCCGAAACTGCCCCTCAGAACTTCGCATCGTAGAGGATGGTCCCATCCACCCAGCTCTCCCACGACCACTTTCGGCCCTGCTCGCGGAAGTCTTCGATGGCGAGCCGCAGGCCCTCTTCGATCCCGACGCGCGGCGCCCAGCCGGTGTGTGCGCGCAGCTTGGAAGGATCGCACTCGAAATGCTCGATGTCGAGCCGGCGCTTGCGCCGTGCTGACACGCGAATGTCCCAGCGCGAGTGGCCCAGCAGCGGCGCGATGTGGCCCACGAGCTCCTCCACGGAGTACGTGATGCCCGATCCGACGTTCACGGCTTCGCCGTTCGGAATGTCGGACTCCAGAGCGGCGATTAGGCCGCGCGCCGTGTCGGCCACGTACGTGAAATCGCGGCGCGCTTTGATGTTTCCGAGCTCCACTGTGCTGCTCTTGTCTAGCTGCGTGATGATTTCCGGAATCACGTAGGGCTGCGTCTCGCGCGGGCCGTAGCAGTTGTAGATGCGCGCGATGATCACGGGAATGCCGTGCTCGTGGAAGAACGTGAAGCACAGCCGGTCCGCGGCGAGCTTGCTCACGGCGTAGGTGTTGAGCGGCGCGAGCGGGTGGTCCTCCTTCATGGGGATCTGCACGGCCTCGCCGTACACTTCCGTGGAGGATACGTAGAGCACGCGCTCGACTTGCGTGGCCTTGGCGGCGAGCAGGACACTCATGGTGCCGTCCACGTTCACTCGAAAGAAGCGCTTCGGAATGTCGTACGCGGTGGGCACGTACGTGTCCCCCACGAGCGTGAAGGCGTAACGCGGCGAGTAGCGCCGGAACGTGTCGAGCAGCTTGTATTCGTCGAGCACGTCGCCGATGACGACTTCGATCCGGCTCTTTACGCCGTGCAGGTTCTGACGCGTGCCGTGCAGAAAGTTGTCGTAAACTACGACGCGCGCGCCGGCGTCGAGGAGCTCACGCACGAGCTGGCTGCCCACGAAACCGGCGCCGCCGGCGACCAGCACTGTCTCTCCTGCCACTTTGGCCATCTTTGCTTTCATACCATTACTTCACGAACGCCGTCCTGCCTCTCGCAGCCGCGAAGCGGTTCACGGCATCCTCCAATCGCCTCGAAAACAGCCCGAGCGCAACGCCGAGCAGAGCCAGGGCCGCGCCCACCCAGACCGTCCACGGCGGCTCGTAAAACATCTCCAGCTCGTGACGGCCCGCTGGGACGAACACGCCGCGTACGAGCCCGTTCGTGCGAATCATCGGGACGATTCGGCCATCCATACGAGCGTGCCAGCGCGGGTGAAAGCGATCGTTCACCACGAGAAATCCCTGTCCCGCTGCTACATTCACCGTCAGCGCGAGACGCTGCGCCTCGAAGCGTCGTGTCTCCACGCGCACCTCGGACAGGCCACGCCGTGCTTTCTCACCGATTACGAGCGCGGTGCGTTTGGGGTCGAAGCTCACGTCCTCTCGCAAGATCTGTCGAGCGCTCTCGAGGCTCGGCGTGGGACGCAGCTCCTGGACCGAGAACACACGTGGCAATGCGTTCGGATTTTCGTAGAGACGAAAGCCGTTGGCGCGCTTCGCCTTCTCGACGTAGCGGCGCACACTGCAGGCGTCCTCGGCCCATAGACTTTTCACCCGCAGCGCGCCGCCCGAAACCGAACGAACCCTCAGCAGTGCCGCGTTAGCCTGCAAGTCGAGGTTCGTGGTGTAGCTGTAGCGCCGTGGTCCCGATCCGGGCGCAACATCGAGCAGCCGCTCGGTACCGGGCGCGAAGCGTGGGTCCGCTGAGATCCCCATCGCCAGCCGCTGCGCGTGATCCACCGGCTCGAGCTCGAGGACGGCGCTGAGCGGGCGCACCGGAAAGTGCAGCTCGAGGTCGGCATAGCCGTTCGGTCCGATGCGCAACTCCGAGGCGTTTAAGTCGAAGTCCCGGCCGCCGAGCTCGGACGAAGCCACGAGCTCGGCCCAAACATGCCGCTTTACCGCCAATAGCCGAGCACGCCGGACTTCGATCGCGTCACCGGCTTGCACCAACACTCGCAACGCGAGCCGGCGTGGCGGCTCGGGCGCGGCTACTCGCCGCGAAAACACCGCAAAATTGGCTCCGAGCTGGCTCGGTTCGACGGCCAGCTGGGCCGCCTCCGGGTCGTAGCCGGGCGCGTACAGATCCACGACCAAAGGCCGGCGCGGGCGGACCTCGGCTCGTGCCTCGACCTCCAGGATCCACTCGCGATCGGCCGCCTTGTTCTTCTGACCGCGGGGCAGCGTGTCCGGCCACTGCCTCCAGTCTTCCTCGAACCACAGCTCCGCCCGTTGAATGACATTGTCTCCGGCAAACCGAACGCGATCCCGTTCGGCGTGTGCGGCGAACAGGGTGAGCTTCGCCGTGGCTGCGAGCTCGGCCACCGGCTCGAAACGCTCTGCCCAGAGCGTCGCCTTCGACAGGTGCGCCGTGCGCTCCACTGCAGGAGACAGCGAGAGTCGAGCGTGCGCTGGCAGTGAACGGCGGAAGGTTCTGATGCGAGACCGCCCACGACTCGGGGGCAGTCTCAACACCTCGACCACTGACGGGCCGTTCGGCAGGTTCCAAAGCTGCGCGTGCACGGGCGGCGTTCCGGCGGGGCCCGAAGGCGTCAGCTGTACGCTCCAGTCCGTCACGGCGTCTGCCAATGCTCGCTGGCACTGGTGCACGGCGAGCGGTTGGCTGGGCGAGGTCTCACTGGAAGGATCCGACAACTCGCGGCACGCTCCGCCAACCCGCGCCGCATCCACACCGAAGCGCAGACCCTGGCACACGGCCTCGTTCAAGATCAGGTGCGTCACCCCGTACAGCGATGGCAAGCGCGACCAAGCGAGATCGGCGTGGGCGCGCGCATGGCCATGCATGTCGAGATCCAGCAGCTGTGCCGCGTCGCTCGGCGCGATCGAGGCATAGCCGTGCAGATGCTGCAGCCCCGGGAACAGCAGCACGCTGTTCAAGCCGAGCGCGTCGATGCGGCCCGAGCTCAGCCGCGGCGGCAGGATGCGCGTGAAACGCGCCGTATCGCTGCGGAAATCGCTTTGGGCAACGATGCGCGCGTTGTCTGGCCAGAGCCGGTCGAGCACGCGCAGGGCGACGCGCGCTTCGACGAGCGGTGCGGCCAGAGCGACACCGAGCAGTAATTTACGCGCCCGAGTTCCAGCGGCCGCGATGATCCAAGTTCCGCAAGCGAGCGCGCTGGCTCCAAAGGCGATTCCAAACGGCCGAAGCGCCTTGAATGTGGCCCTCACCTGCGGCTGCTCGGGTAGGCGCTGGGATGCGTACCAACACACGCCCGCTACGAGCGCCGCGCCCAGCGCACCGAACACGGCCCAGCGCCAAGCGTTGTGCACTCGCCGCTCGCCCCAGAAAACCGCCTGAAAGCCGAAACCGGCCAGCACCGCCAGCGCCAGGCCGAACTCGAAGTTGTGCCGCACCGGACCGCGAAACACGTTCACGAGGGGCAAACGGTGCAAGAGTTCCGGCAGCAACGGCACGAAGCGTCCGAGCATCAATACGAGCGCCACTGCGAGCAGGACCGCCCAGGCTTTGACCACGGGAGTCGGCCGCAGCACGAGCGCCGCGACGGCAAACGCCAGCGCCACTCCACCAACGCGGTTGTACAGCTCCACGCTGACTAACGGATCGATCGGCACGCTGAGCAGCGCGAGGAGCCGTGGGTCGTACGAGAGGTCCGTGGCAAA
>DATHEN010000947.1:0-7118 GCA_035318565.1 Polyangiaceae bacterium | reverse complement strand
GGGAGCGGGCGGAACTCAGCGCTTGCCGCGCTTGATCGGCGTCGAACGCGCGCTCGACCTGATCGTCACGGGTGAGCCCGTTTCGGCGGCGCGCGCCAAGGAGCTCGGCATCGCGGACGAGATCGTGGAGGGCGACTTGCTCGAGGGCGCGCTCCGCTTCGCCGAACGCGTCGCGGCGGTCCGGCCCCTGCCGCGGATCAGCGAAAAGCCCGTGGCATTCTCCGAGCCGGACCCAGCCGCATTCTTCGACGCCCGAGAGCGCGACGCCACCCGCCGTGCACGCGGCGCCACGGCGCAGGCGCGCTGCATCCAGGGCGTGCGCGCGAGCGTCGAGCTGCCCTTCGAGGAGGGCCTGCGGCGCGAGCGCCAGCTGCTCGAAGAGGGCCTGAAATCCCGCGAATCCGCGGCCATGCGCCACGTCTTTTTCGCCGAACGCAAGGCCGCCAAGATCCCGGACATCTCCGAAGACACGCCGACCTTGCCGGTTCAGAAAGTAGCCGTGTTAGGCGCCGGCACGATGGGTGGCGGCATCGCGATGGTGTTCGCGAACGCCGGCATGAGCGTCACCCTGCTCGATCGCGAGCAGAGCTTCGTGGACAAGGGCCTCGAAATCATCCGCAAGAACTACGCGGCCACGGTCGCAAAGAAGCGCCTGAGCCAGACGGAAATGGACGCGCGCGTGGGTCGCGTCCGCGGCACCACCCGTTACGAGGATCTCGCCGACGCCGATCTGGTGATCGAGGCGGTGTTCGAGGAGATGGCGCTCAAGCAGGAGATTTTCGGCAAGCTTTCTCAGGTGTGCCGAAAGGACGCCATCCTGGCCACGAATACCTCCACCCTGGACGTGAACACCATCGCACGCGCCACCGCGCGGCCCGAACAGGTCCTCGGTCTGCACTTCTTCAGTCCGGCGAACGTGATGCGCTTGCTCGAGATCGTTCGCGGCGAGCAGACGGCGAAACCGGTGATCAAGACCAGTATGCAGCTCGCCAAACGCGTCGGCAAAGTCGGGGTGCTGGTGGGTGTTTGTCACGGTTTCGTCGGAAACCGCATGCTCCACCAGTACTATCGAGAAGCGCAATTCCTCATCCAGGAGGGCGCGCTCCCAGCCGAGCTCGACAAGGCGATCACGAGCTTCGGCTTTGCGATGGGCCCGTGTGCAACCAGCGATCTCGCCGGGATCGACGTGGGCTGGCGCATTCGCAAAGCCCAGCCCAAACCTCCGCCCGGTGAGCGCTACAGCGGCGCCGTACCCGACCGTCTGGCGGAGATGGGCCGCTTCGGCCAGAAAACCAACTCCGGCTTTTATCGCTACGAGGCGGGCAATCGCACGCCGCTGGCGGATCCGGAGGTGGAAGCCATCATCCTGCAGATCTCGAAGGAGCTCGGCATCACGCGCCGGCCCATCTCGGAAGAGGAGATCCTGGAACGCTGCCTGTACGCGATGATCAACGAGGGCGCGAAGATCCTCGGTGAAGGCATAGCGCTGCGCGCTTCCGACATCGATACGGTGTGGATCAACGGCTACGGCTTCCCCTCACACCGCGGCGGTCCGATGTTCTACGCCGATACCGTGGGACTTCGAAAGGTGCACGAGCGCGTGCTCGCGTTCCAGGACGAGCACGGTCAGGTGTGGAAACCCGCGCCGCTGCTCGTCGAGCTGGCGCAGCAAAGCAAGAGCTTCGTCGAGTACGACGAGCAGCGTGCCCAGCGATGACCCAGCCATGATTGTCCTGGTCACGGGTGGAGCGGGTTTCATCGGCTCCAATTTCCTGCAGCTGTCCGCGGCCAGGTACCCCCAGCACTCGTTCGTAAACGTAGACAAGCTGACTTACGCCGCCAACTCGAGCAATTTGGCGGCGCTCGAGGGCACGGCAAACTACGTCTTCGAACGGGTGGACATCGCCGAGTACGATGCGCTGCTCGCGGTCACGCGCAAGTATCGTCCGGAGCTCGTCGTGCATTTTGCCGCAGAGACGCACGTGGATCGCAGTATCCACGGCCCTCGCGAGTTCATCCGCACCAACGTAGAAGGCACGTTCAATCTGCTCGAGGCCTGCCGCAGCCTGTGGTCCGGCGGCCACGGGCTGTTTCACCACGTGAGCACCGACGAGGTCTACGGCTCCACAGACACGGGCTGCTTCGACGAAGCCAGCCCTTACCGCCCTTCGAGCCCGTATGCGGCTTCGAAGGCCGCGAGTGATCATCTGGTGCGCGCGTACGCGAAGACCTACGAGCTGCCCATCAAGATCAGCACCTCTACCAACAACTACGGTCCCTACCAGTTCCCGGAGAAGCTCATTCCGCTCATGATCTCGAACGCGCTCGAGCGGCGCCCCTTGCCGGTATACGGACGCGGCACCAACGTACGAGACTGGCTCTACGTGATGGACCACTGCGAAGCGCTCTGGGCCGTGATCGAACACGGACGAATTTTCGAGACCTACAACGTGGGTGCAAGCTGTCAGATCCGGAACATCGATCTCGTGCAGCAGCTGTGTGCGGCGCTGGCCGAGGAGACGCGCGTGGCGGCCGCCGAGCTGCTCGGTCTCATCACGTTCGTGGAGGATCGCCCCGGTCACGATCTACGCTACGCGCTCGACGCCCGCAAAATCGCGCGAGAATGCGGCTGGGCCGCGCGCGAGAGCTTCGAGAGCGGCCTCGTCAAGACCATACGCTGGTACCTGAACCATCCGGACTGGCTCGAGTCCGTCCGAACCGGCGAGTACCGCCGCTGGCTGGATCAAAACTATGCCGGCCGCTGATCGCTCGAGCTTGGACGGAGCCGGCACGATCCGAAAGGGCATCGTCTTGGCGGCGGGTTCTGGCACGCGGCTGCACCCCGTCACCAAGGGCGTCAGTAAGCAACTTCTGCCCGTGTACGACAAGCCGCTCGTCTACTTCCCGCTCACGAGCTTGATGCTGGCCGGCATTCGTGACGTGCTCGTGATCACCACGCCCGACGATCAACGCTCGTTCCGTGCGGTGCTCGGCGACGGCGCGCAGTGGGGCATGCGCCTCGCCTACGCCGTTCAGCCGCACCCGGACGGTCTGGCGCAAGCGTTTCTGATCGGGGAGGCGTTTCTCGGCGGCGAAGGCTGCGCGCTCGTGCTCGGAGACAACATTTTCTACGGTCATGGTTTCCAGGGTCTGGTCAGCGACGCCGCCCGCAACAACGGTGAGGGCGCCACACTGCTTGCCTACTGGGTGCGTGATCCCACACCGTACGGCGTGGCGGAGTTCGACAGCGCCGGAAGCATCGTCGGCATCGAGGAAAAGCCAGCGCGCCCCAGGTCGCACTACGCGATCACCGGGCTCTACTTCTACGACGGACAGGTCGTCGATTTTGCGAAGGCACTCGCGCCGTCGGCGCGCGGTGAGCTCGAGATCACGGACTTGAATCGCCTGTACTTGGCCCGGGGTCGCCTGCAGCTCCTGAAGCTCGGTCGCGGCATCGCCTGGCTCGACACCGGCACACACGAAGCGCTGCTCCAGGCCAGCAACTTCATTCAAACCCTGCAAGCGCGCCAAGGTCTTCAGGTCGCATGCCCGGAAGAGGTCGCATTCTTGAAGGGATGGATCTCTGGCGAAGATCTGCGCCGGCTCGCTCACTCGCTCGAAACGACGGCCTACGGCCAGTATCTTCTCACGCTCGCCGGTGAGAGCTGATCCGCGTTCAGAGCCGATCATGAACGTCACCGCTTGCGAAATTCCCGATGTTCTTCTGATCGAACCTCGGGTGTTCCGCGATACGCGCGGCCACTTCACGGAGACCTGGACACAGGCCGCGTACGCGGAACTGGGCTTACCTGCGTTCGTTCAGGAGAACGTCACCGAGTCACGGCAGGGCGTGGTGCGCGGGTTGCATCTGCAGCACCCCTTCGACCAAGCCAAGCTCGTGTCCGTGCATCACGGTGAAGTGTTCGACGTGGTGGTCGATGTGCGCGCCGGCTCGCCGAGCTTCGGGCGCTGGCTCGGCAGCATGCTCTCCGCGGACAACGGCCGTCAGCTGTTCATCCCGGTGGGTTTCGCCCATGGTTTCTGCGTGACGAGCTCGACCGCCGTGCTCGCCTACAAATGCAGCGACGTCTACCGAGTCGATGCCGAGCTGGGCATCCGCTACGACGATCCGGATCTCGCGATTCCGTGGCCGCGTCGAGATCCCGTGCTTTCGGACAAAGACCGCGCGCTGCCGCGTCTGCAGCAGATCGATGTGTCTCGCTTGCCGAGGTATACGTCCCGGGAACGAGCGTGAGCCCGCTCGCGCCTCTCCAACCGTTTCTGGTTACCGGCGCCGGCGGCATGCTCGGTCGCGCTTGGTGCACACTGCTCCGTCAACGGGGGCTCACGTTTCGGGCGGCGTCGCGCGAAGAGCTGGACGTGCGACGCCCCGACGCCATTGCCACGGCCCTCGACCCGGACGTGCGGACGCTCATCAACTGCGCTGCGTGGACGGACGTGGACGCGGCGGAAAGCGACGAGGCCTCTGCGCACACCGTAAACGCCCAGGCCGTGCTGGAGCTCGCGTTGCGTTGCCGCAAAGTGGCCGCGCTGCTCGTCCATTACAGCACCGATCACGTGTTCGGCGGAACCTCGCGCGAACCGTATTCTACCGATCACGCCTGCGCGCCGGTGAATGCCTATGGGCGTAGTAAGGAGCACGGTGAGCGTCTGCTGCGCAGCGCGGATTGCCCGCATCTGCTGATTCGCACGAGCTGGCTGTACGCGCCGTGGGGCAACAACTTCGTGCGCACCATCGCGCGGCTTGCGCGGGAACGCGCGGAGCTAGGCGTGGTCGCCGACCAATCGGGCACACCCACGAGCGCGGAGTTCCTGGCCGAGGTTACGCTCGAGCTTCTCGAGCGCGGAGTGCGAGGCACTTTTCACGTCACTGACGGCGGCGTGTGTAACCGCTACGACCTCGCTCGAGCGGTAGCCGCGCACGTGAACCCGAGCTGCCGGATCCAAGCCCGTGCGACGAGCGCCTATCCACGCCCCGCGCGCCGACCCGAGCACGCCGTGCTCGACCTCTCGCAGACCGCTGCGCTGCTCGGTGAACCGCCGGGTTGGCAGGTCAATCTGAAGAGCGTTCTGAAGCGCCTTTAGCCCGCTGGCGCCCGAGCTCGATCACGGCTCGGAGCCGGCTGCCCCCACCCTTTTCACTGAGCTCGCGCCACACGAGCTGCGGCAGCGCCCATATATTTTTCGCGTAGCGCGGGAGCAGCCGTTTCGGCTCACTGAAGGCGCGGTGGATCCACTCGAGCCCGTAGTCCTGCATCCACTCGGGAGCTCGCTGTTTGGCACCAGCGAGAAAGTCGATCGTCGCGCCTACGCAGAGCGCTACCGGGATGAACCCGAGCCGCTCGAGGTTCCGGTACACGAAGAGCTCCTGTTTGGGGGCGCCGAGGCCCACGACGAGCACGTTGGGACGGCTGTGCTCGAGCATGCTCAGAATCCGCTCGTTCTCCCCCGGGTCCTTCTCGAACCCGAGCGGCGGGCTGTACGTGCCCACCACACGCACGTGCGGATAGCGTGCGCGCACGTGACGCGCCGCAACCTCCGCGACACCCGGTCCGGCTCCGAGCAGGAAGACGTCCAGAGTGCGGTCCACTCGAGCTGCGTCGAACAGGGCGGGCGTCACGTCGCTGCCCGGGACCCGCTCCGGCACAGGCTGGCCGAGGAGGCGCGATATCCAGACAACGGGTCTGCCATCGGCGAGGACCAAGCTGGCCTGCGAATACGCCTCTCTCATTTCGGGACGCTCCTGAAAGAGCAGGGCGTGGTCTACGTTTGGCGTGACCACGAAGTGACAGCGTCCGTCCGGGTGCGTGACCCAGGCCATGAGGTCCTGGACGGCCTTGTCTAGAGTGACGGGGGTGAGGTCGATACCAAAGAGTCGAACTCGTTCAGCGTCACGCGACGGGGAATTACGGGGAGCGGATTCGAGTTGCATCGTTGGAGAAATTTCTTGTGACGAGCGTATACCGGGCTTGACGTTCGCGCGCTGTCCGTATCGAGACAGGCGGCAAGTCTTGGTGCAAATTGCGCGAGCTCTGATGGTTTGCGGGCGGTTCGAAAAAAGGCCCGTGCGCGCACGGGCGTCGTGCGTAATCGCACGCTACGTGCGCTCGTCAGAAATTCGTTAGAAATGTAGCTGAAGCGTGGCCTAAATTGCTCGAGTCTTAACTGGTTTCGCTTTACTGTGAGGCTGCTTTCGATGTAAAGCGACGTGTTAATCAGTAATACGTTGCCGCGATCTTTAATTCAGATTGCACAGCGGTAGACCTGGGGCGGAGCAACAAGCGAATGACGACGGGTCCTAAGTCCAAGAAGCGAGGCCTACTCAGGTCGTACGAATCCACGATAGGCGTGGTGCAGCGCCTGGCCGACGCCGGTTGGATCGTCCTTGGGCAGTACATCGCCTGCGTCGCCTATCCATCGGACTGGAGCACGATCAACACCCTGGCTGCCGCCATCGCGGTCATCGTGTTTCACCTGATCGCAGAGGTGAACGGTCTGTACCGGCCCTGGCGCGGGTCGCCCATGCGCAACGAGATTTTTCAGGTGCTCACCACCTGGGCTCTGGTCGTTCCAGTTCTGCTGTTCATCGCATTCGCCACCAAGTCGTCCGGAACCTACTCGCGCGTCATCACCATCACCTGGTTCTCGATAGCGCCCAACCTGATCGTCCTCTGGCGGGTCGCGGTGCGCTTGGTGCTCCAGGAGGTCCGCCGGCGCGGGCGCAACTCACGCAACGTGGCCATCGCCGGCGCCACGCCCATCGCTCACAAGCTCGCGCAGCGCCTGATGGACGACGAGTCCGCCGGCATGCGTCTCCTCGGCTACTACGATGACCGCTCGGCATCGCGTCGCCACGAGCCACTGCCGGAGCACGGTAGCGTCGTCGGCAATCTCGACACTCTGATCGAGCATGCGCGCGAGGGCCGCTTCGACGTCATCTACATCACCTTCCCCCTCAAGGCCGAGCCGCGCATCAACACCATCGTGAGAAAGCTCGCGGACACCACGGCCAGCGTGTACGTCGTCGCGGATTTCTTCGTGTTCGATCTCCTGCACGCCAAATGGAGCAACGTCGGAGACATTCCGGTGGTCAGCAT
>DATHEN010000946.1:0-2338 GCA_035318565.1 Polyangiaceae bacterium | reverse complement strand
GTGAGCTCAAGGGGCCCGCCGTGATGGGCGCCAGCGCCGGGGCGGGCCTCGTGGTGCAGTTTCGGTGATAATTACCCGCGGCGGCTGCCAATGAACTGGAGCAGAGCTCATGGATGAGGCTGCACGCTCACAGCTCTTGGTCATGAGCGGCCCACACGCCGAAGAGGCGCTGGATTTCAGAAGAATATTCGACAAGCACATGCCATTGGCCTGGCGTGCGCTGCGCCGTCTCGGAGTGAGAGAAGCGGACGTAGCGGACGTGTGTCAGGAGGTCTTCATGGTGATACATCGCCGTCTCGATGACTTCGACCGGAGCCTGTCGATGCCCAGCTGGATCTACGGCATCTGCGTGCGTGTCGCCTCGGAGTACAGGCGGCGCGCACCGCAGCGACGCGAAGTCGGAGCTGACCAGCTCCCCGAGCTCACCTCGCCGCCAAACCAGGAAGAGGCTGCCGAACGCCGGCAAGCGCGCGAGCGTTTGGATCACGTTCTGTCGCAACTGGACGACGCTAGGCGCGAAGTATTCATACTTTATGAGATCGAGGAGCTCCCCATGAGAGAGGTGGCGGCGGCCGTCGGGTGCCCTTTGCAGACTGCCTATTCGCGCTTGCACGCTGCTCGTGTCGAAGTCGAAAGAGCATTCAGCAAACGTTCGAAGCAACGGAGCGTGTGATGACGGACCCCGGCGATCCCGTCCGCCTGCGCAGCGGAAGCCACACGGCTCCTGAGCTGGTTTCAGCGCTGGAAAGTGCGCGTGAAGAGCTGCCGGATGCTGGTCAAGTGCGCCTCGTGGCCAGGCACTTTCCCGAGCTGCAAACGGCAACGTTGCGCCCGGCGTCGCGCTCGTTCCGCAAGGCCCCGCGCGCTTGGCAGGTGGCCGTGCTCGTCCTGGCTCTCGCATCCATCGCAGTTGCAGCGAGCATGCTGCGGAGCCAGCGCGCGAATCTTCCGGCAAGTCCGGTTGGCGCGAGTAACACGAGCAAAACGCAGCTCGTGAGCGCCCGCCCCGCCGACCGGACTCCGTCCCAGGTCGAGGTACGCACGGCAACGAACGCGGAGTCCGGCCCGCCCGCCTCGAACCTCGATGCCGGCGGTGCTGCTTCGAGCTCCGCTCCGAAGCACGCCGTGGCGGTGGCGCCCACCTCAATGCCGGATCGTAGCTCCAAGCGTGCGCTCGCGGTCTCACCGGATCCATCGGAACGCCGTCGCGACTCTGACGAGCAATCCAGTACGGAGGGAGCCGCCCGCGCTATGTCCGATGCCGAGGCGAGCCCGGCCCCAGCGTCCGCAGAGGCGATACTGCTCAGCCGAGCACAGCGCGCTCTGGCTTCTGATCCGAAGCTTGCGCTGAAGCTCAGCGAGCAACATCGCCACGATTACCCTCGAGGCAAGCTCTCACAGGAACGAGAGATGATTGCCATCCAGGCGCTTCTCGCGCTTGGACGGAGCGCGCAAGGCACGGCTCGAGCCGAACGGTTTCGGGCTGCTCATCCGAGCTCCGTGCATCGACGACGGCTGGATTCGTTGCTACCGCCGGGCGGCGGCGCGCGGTGATGTCGGCTCACGCTTCGGGGCGTGAGCGTGCTATCGCGATCGTCGTGAAGCCCAGCGTGATTGCGCTGATTGTAGCGCTCGGCGGCTGCAATGAAACGCTACTCGTCGCGGAGGAGCCGGCGGATCGCATTGACGATGCAGGCGGCTCTTCAGCCCAGGACGCAGCCAGCGACGCGGCGAGTGTCTATCTCGTCTGCGGCGAAACCCGCTGTTATAATCGCACCGCAATGACGGACCTGCGTGCCGTCGAGTTCTTCGCGTGTTGCGCCGACCCGGGCGCTTCGCGCTGCGGGCTCATTACGGATGAGTGCGTGGCACTCGATCAGCCGGGCACACTGGATCCGCGCTGCCCGGACGTGGACATCCTCACGTTCGGAACGCTGCCCGGCTGCTGCACGCCGAACGGCAAATGTGGGTGGTACGAGACCAAATTCGGCTTTGGCTGTTCGCCCTCGCCGCTCGCGCAGCTCGTCGACTGCCCGGATCAATGACGCGCCGGCTTGCTCGTTAGGCACGACCACGAGCAGCGGTTAGTGGAGCGCGCGCTGCGTGCACGCTGCGATCGGAAATGTACGCCTCGCCTGCAGCGGGACACCCTGCCTCGGCGTGGTCATCCTCGAAATGGTGCTCCCGAGAGCGCTCTCGTCGTTTCTTTCAGAAAGCCAAGTCCGAAGCTGCCAATAGATCGAGTCGTAGAAGTCCGACCAAGCTGCGCAGCGAACACTGGGACATCTTGGGACAAAACCTAGCATCCGAGCAGCCAAGACTTGACGCAAACGGCAGC
>DATHEN010000945.1:0-2578 GCA_035318565.1 Polyangiaceae bacterium | reverse complement strand
GTGTTGTCCGGATGGACACGCTCGCAGGCAGCGCAATAGTCGAGCAGCTGGGCCTCGGTCCACGTCGTGCCGTCTTGCACCACGAGCACGGTGCGCGCGGCGGGACGCGGCTCGGGCACGGGCTGCGGAGCCGGAGCTGGTTTCGGAGCTACGACGGCGCGACCGGGCTTCGTCGCAATGGCGAGCGCGGTGTTGTTCGATCCATCGGGCATGGTTGGTCTCCCCTTTTTGCGCCGCCGGGTTCTTGCTCCCGCGCGGCGTTGCTATTTTGTATACCGAAACCGGTATACCGCACAAGGGGGATTTGGCCGAATGAGAAGGGTGTCGCGGACCGGGCGGTTGCGCGGGCGCTGCCTTGGCCGATGGATCGTGGAGAAGTTGGGGTTGGGACACCAGCTGGTGGGCGCATCGGCCCAACTGGTGGAAAGCACCAGTTCAACGCCACCCGCAGCGCGCACCGGGACGCGCAGGCAACCGACGCCTCGGCTTGTGTTGGTGCCGGCCGACGAGCCGCCCAACGATGACTACCCAGGATCGTCGACGACGTTCGGCCGGTCAGTACAAGAGAGGGGCTCTTTGAGCTCCAGAGCACGGGAACGCTTCTGTGAGCGCACGAAAAGTCGCTGCCGCCGCAACCATCCCGCGAGGACTGTGCTGCTTCGCGATCCAGCGGAGCACGGTGTCGCGAACTTGGCCGGCGGTCGTGCCGCCAGGAATGCAGATCTCTCCGCGGTGATAGAGCAGGTCGGCGATCGCCTGAACGAAGGTCAGGCAGAGACGGCGGTCGGCGTCGGCGCGCGCGCCGACGGTCTTCGGGCGGCACTGATCAAGAAGCACTGCGGTAGTCGTGCTCTGAGCTTCAGCCGGCGAGCAGACTGCGACTGTCGCCGCGACCGCGAGCGCGCAAACGATTGCCCTCAGCTGAACCGGCTTCATGTCTGAGTTTTCCTTCGGACGCCTTTGGGCGCTGGCTGCCTTGGGTTCAACAGAGGCGATGCCCGGGTGCGCTCGCGGCGCGGGGGCTCGGGCGATTTGACGGGCTCCTCTGCGTCGTCGTCAAGATCAGCGAAGCCAAAAGTTGCAGGCGCAATTCGCAGCTCTTCCTTTTGCTCTTCGGTCATCGCTGACCACCGCGCATGCGCCTCCTCCCTGGCTTCGTCGCTGTCGGGATGGACCCAGCCCGGCACCTTCACATGAACAGGCCTGACCGCCTTGATCTCTCCGACGATGGCGTTGCCCGAAGCCAAGGCCATCTGAAAATCGGGCACTTTGTCGCCGCGCGTCTTCTCGAGCAGGGAACGCTTGGTGCCCGAGCGCCACGCGCTCAGCGCAACGCCGTACCAATCGGGCCCCGGGTGGTGCCCCGCCGGGAAGCTGATGGAACCGAGCAACTCGCGCTCGATGAAGTGCAGGTCGGGCGGCGCGGCCTTCGTGACCCAAAGCGTGAAAAGCGGAGAGTATTGGCTGCCGCGCACCAAGAAGCGCTCGGTAACGCCGCAGAGTTCGGCGATCTGGCAGAGCGTCTCGGGGTCGGGCTTCTGCCCGTCCTCGATGCGCATCACGTCGTGATAGTACCGGCCGATCGCCTCGGCGATCTGCTTGCGGCTGAACCCAGCAGCTTCGTAGGCCGCCTTGATTCGCTGTCCGCGGTCACGGTCAGCGTCGGTCGTCGTACGTCGTCCCACAGTCCTCCGATCCCATCAAAACACGGCTGATCGCGCCAGCCCGAAGCCGGTTCGGTGAAACGCGCCGGATATACCGTTGACGGTACACCGTCATTGGTCTACAAATGGAAGCGTGACATTCGCCGAATGGGTCTCCACGCAACCGTACGGAACGCTCACTCGCCTCATGCGAGAGACCGGGGTCTCGTACATGACCCTGCTCGCGATGAAGAAGGGGCGACCCGCGCGCGGCAGCATCGCGAGCAAGGTTAGCGAAGCAACGCGCGTCGTCGATGAGCACGGAAACGTCGGCGAGCCCGCCGTGTCGATCGTGGAATTGGTGTGCCCGCCAGCGTCCGCGCAATCTGGCGAGCACCCCGCTGCCCCGACAGCCGAACGGCGGGGCGCCTAACCGGTGGCCGCTCTCTACGCCATCGCACCCTTGCGCCCGAACGGCGATTTGCGCTTTGGCAAAGGCGAATTTGCGCCGCGTGGCACTGCTCCACAGGATTCCGGAATCGCCCCGACTGCTGGCGCTGCGAACTGCCACGACGTTCAAGACGATGAGGCATCGTGCGGCGCGCAGCAATCCCGAGCATGCGCACAGGTATCGCCATCGCTGCGAGCGATGGCTGCACGCGAGAACAGGCCCGCGACGCCGCCGCCGGCAAGCGACGAGTACGCGCGGTTCGGCGCCGTCGTTTCGCTGACCGCTTGGCGCGCGCCGACCGAGCCCACCGAAGCCGAGGTGACGGCGGTCGAAGTCAGGATCGACGCGCGCGCCAACGAGGAGCGCTTCGCGGTCGCGCTGCGCGATGTCCGGCGCGTGCTGCAGGCGGTGTTCGAGGCGAGCGCGCCGCAGGGTGCGCCGAGCGTGCCGGTGCGCCGGCGGAAGGCGAGGGCGGCGTGAGACC
>DATHEN010000944.1:0-6033 GCA_035318565.1 Polyangiaceae bacterium | reverse complement strand
GAGCTGTTCGCTGGCGCGACTTTCGAGCCCGGACACACTGACCCCCAAGAGACGCACCGGTTCCGCGACGGCAGCCTCGTCCCACAGTGCGACCGCAATGGCGCGGATGACCGCGCCGTCGTCCGTTGCGCGCGCCAAGGTCTTCTGGCGAGTCAGCAGCGGATACACGGGTTCCTCCGCTTCGGCGACCAGGCGCGAGAGGCGTGCACCGCGGCGGCGCGCGAGCTTGATCTTCAAAGTCACTGTGCGCCCGCGCTGACCATCCCGGCGCAATCGGCGCGCGACGGCATCGGCGTGCGCGGTCAAGGTGGCCGTGACGCTGACCTTGTCCGCGATATCGGACTCGAAGGTGTTCTCCTCACCGTAAGATTTGGGCGCCCGATTGCACTCCACGGGGCGCGGGTCGTCGCCGCGTGCCCTCTGCACGAGCTCACGCGCACGCGGTCCGAGCTCGCGAACCAGCTCTTCCACGTCGCGCTCGGCCAAGTCTCCGATGCTGCGAATGCCATGACGTTCCAAGGTCGTCGCCAGCACCGGCCCCACGCCCCAAAGCCGGCGCAGCGGCAACGGCGCCAGGAGCCAGCGCACGGCCTGGTCCGGGACCACCAAGAGTCCGTCCGGCTTACCCAGTGTGCAGGCGATCTTGGCGACCAGCTTGCTGGGCGCCACACCCACCGAGACCGCGAGCGCGGTGGACTCCCGCACGCGCGCTTTGAGCCGGCGCGCCAGTGGCAGCGGCCCACCGAACAACGCCACCGACTCGGTCACGTCCAAGAATGCTTCGTCGAGCGCGAGCGGCTCGATGTCCGGCGTGAACTCGCCGAACACGGCGTGCACCTGTTCGGAGACGCGCGCGTAGCGCGCCATGTCCGGCGCACGAAAAACCGCGTGGGGGCAGAGTTGGCGCGCCCGAAACCCGGGCATGGCGGAGCGGATGCCGTAGGCGCGCGCTTCGTAGGATGCCGCGGCGACCACCCCGCGCGCCGAGGAGCCGCCCACGATCACCGGCAAGCCGCGCAAACTCGGATCGTCGCGCTGCTCGATGGACGCATAAAAGGCGTCCATGTCAGCGTGCAATACCCAACGTGCTGTGCGCGTGGCTAGCACCGCCCCCGCAGGCTCGAGTCCCAACCGATCACGAGTGTCCCGCGTCCTTCGCCGCGAACACCGAGCGCACCAGCTCGGCCAGCCGTCCACTCGTGACGAGCGACTGCAGGCGGTGTTCGTCATCCACCTCCAAGAGCTGCACGAGACCCGGCGTGCCGCTCCGCGCGAGCGCGCGACTGCCGGCAATATCCACGACCTCGTCGCGCGTGCCGTGGACGATTTGCACGGCGACCCCTTCCGGCAGGCGTTCTTCGACCGGATAGTGACGTTGCGCCGGAGCGAGCAGCAGCGTGGGGCCGCGATGGGCGCCGCGCGCCAGCAGAGCCACCACCACGGCGCCGCCGAACGACGAGCCGACCACGACATCTGGGCGAAACTCGGCGATCTCGCGCGCCTGAAGGGTCACACACGCTTCGAAGCTCGAGGTATCCATGGCCGGAGTTCGCGCCACGAAGTGCTCCGCGAGAAACAAGGCCTTGGAGCTCTGCGGGCTGCTCTCGAGCCCGTGGACGAACAGCACTCGCAAGCGGGTCTCAGCGCCAGCAGTCATGGCTTGTGCTCTTCGAAGACCGCCGCTCCCGGGATGAACAACAGTGGCACGCTGCCACGCGGCCCCACCCGGTTCTTCCGAACCAGCAGTTGCACTGGCCGCGCTCCCAGGGCTTGCAGTCGCTCGTCCGCCGGCGGTTGTTCATCCTCGCGCGCACACAACTCGCCCGCTAGCGTACTGGCGGGGCACACCAGATGGGCGTTGCGCGTCAGGGCCGTGGTGACGACGGCGCAGCCCTGTTCGGCAATACGGCGCAGCTCGTAAGCAACTTGCGTGATGCGGCTGTCGAGCCCGGCGTTGGCCGCGGCGTAGTGCTCACTATCGCCACCACCTGCCGCGAAGGCTTCGATGTCGTCCACCACCAGGACAACACGATCATGCCTGCCCCACAAATGCGCAGCCACGTCCGCGAGCTCGGCGGTGGATTCGAAGGGCTGCGCCTTGTAGAGGTGCAGGAGAGCGCCCACCTTTTTTACGACCGTATCGACCGCGGCGGCCACGGGCCGGCGTGTGAAATCGTCCTGCAATGCCTCGCCCGACCAAATCGCCCCATAGGGGGTACGCGAGTCCGGATACTCGCGATGAAGCGCGCGCGCGGCCAGACGAGCCATGATCTCGGTTTCATCGAGCGCGACGCTGGTGAACCCGACGGCCGCGCGAGCGCGTGCCGCCATGTACGCCAGCAAAAGGCAGAACGCAGTTCTCCCCACACCGGGCGCGCCGCACACCGCCATCAGGGTGCCCGTGCGCAGACCCCCGACCAGCATGCGATCGAGCCGCCCGAAGCCCGTCGGCGTTGCTGCCGTCAGCGCACCCATACGCGTCGTGATGTCGACTTGCATGCTGGTGAGCGCTGCCGGAACCACTGGACCCGTGCGCGGTCTTTTGGGATTCACGGAGCCACGATAACCGATACACGGTCCCGGTTCGAGACGACATGACACCAGAATCGGCGCAGCCGTCCGCGGGTGAGACGATCGCCAGCCCGAATGCAAGCGAAACACGCGAGATCGCGCTGGCACAGCTCTCGCAGAAGCCCACGCGAGACAAATGCCCGCGCCCCGCCCGCACACCATTCCCCTCGCCCTGGGATCAGACGGCTCTCTGATTCTGAACATAGCCTGCGGCTCCGCCGAAGCCGACATCGCCACACTCGTACGCCAAGCCCGCCGCGAAGGACGGCAGCTGTTCGTCGGGATCGTGTTGAACGAGCGCGAGCACCAGGCGGCGCTGCGCCGGCTCGACAACGCCAGCGCCGAAGCCGCAGCCCAGCTCTCCGGCGCGCGCAAGGCGCCGCGCAAGTCAGCGCGCAGTAAGGCCGCTACCACGCCGCGCTCGCGCAAGGTGAGCCGATGAACCGCTCACAACTCCAGCGTATCGCCAGCACGCTCGGCGGCATCGCGGTCTGGACCACTTGCGAAGGCAGCCTCGCCCGGGCTGCTGGCCTGCGCTACGGCGACGTGATTCTCTCCGTCAACGGCCAACCCACCCCCTCCATCCGCGCCTACTTCCGGGCCAAGTCGCTCTGCTCAGAAGGCATGACATTGACGTACTTCCGCGCTGGCCGGACCCACGCCATCAGCATTCCGCTGCCCCGAGCTGCGGCGGCGCCCAGCGTGGAGAGCTCGCTCAACGAGTTCGTGAGCTCGCGCGCCGTCGCCCTGGTCGACGCGCTCAGCAAGCGGCAAGCGAACTAGTGTGCTCGCTGCTACGCAGCGAGCGCACTAGCCTTTGGTCCATCGGGAGCACAGCTCCCGCTCCAATGAAGTGAATTCATTGGAGCCTCACCCTCGGGTTTCGGGGCACCCAACCCCGAAACGATTCTTACTTCTGAGACTCCTGGCTTCGCCAGGCCGCTGCTGCGCAGCGGGTGCACTAGCCGTTGGTCCATCGGGAGCGCGGTACTAGTCCACCACGGCCTGACAGGTCGGACAATAGTACGTCGAGCGCGCCGCAGCCCCTTGCCGGCGCATGCGAATCGTCGTCGCGCAGCGGTGGCAGGCCGAGCCACTGCGACGATAGACCCAGTAGCGGTCGGCATCACCGAGGGCGTGACGCGTGCGGCGCGCTGAGCCGCTCAGGTTGCGACGGAGCAAGCGCTGCGCCGTGTCGAGCAAGCGCTCCAGCGTCGCTTCCGACAGCTCACTGACGGCGCTGAACGGCGAGACCGCGCACAGGAACAGAACCTCGGATTTGTAGACGTTGCCGATGCCCGCCACGATGCTCTGCTGCATCAGCGCCTCTCCAATCGGCAACTCCCCATGCTGGCGCAGCCGTTCGATGCCGGCGCCGGGGTTCTCGCTCTCGATCACATCGGGACCGAGCCCGCGCAGCCGCTCATGCTGCAAGAGCGCCGATCGTGAGAGCAGCTCGAGCGTGGGCGCACCGAAGCACACCGCGATGAACTCGTCGGTTTCGAGCACGCAGCGCCCCTGCGCCGGTGAACGCTGCCAGCGCTCACCGGGCCGATAGATGTGCCACGAGCCGTGCATGCCCATGTGGCTGTGCAGTGCACGACCGTCCTCGAAGTGAATCAACAGATGCTTGCCGCGCGCTTCCACCCGGCGCACCTCTGCGCCGATCAAGCTGCCGGCGCGAACCCGCGCAACGCTAGAGCGCGCGTTCAGAACGCGCCTCTGCGCGAGCGCCTTGTCCAGCGTGCGCGCGGTGCGGAAGATCGTATCCCCCTCGGGCATGGCTCGGCCTAGTGTGCTGCCTCCGCGAATCGCTTCAGAAGACTGGCGCTACACGCGGAGGCAGGACACGTCAGGAACGAGAAAAAATGGGATAAATAGAGCGGCCGATCGCGGAATGCGATTCTCTGATTCAACACTCTAACCGGCCTTTTCGGACAGGCGAGCGCGCTTCAAGAAGCCGCGGCTGCTCGGCGTGAAGCCCGCCTCTCCGAGCGCAGCGGCCAGAGCCGATTCGCGCGCCGGCTGTCCGTCGATCTCGCCGATCAAGAGCGCGCGCCTGCGTCCCGAGTCGACGAAATCTCCGAGTGCGCGCGCCAGTATACGAAGGTCCTGGCCGCGCTCGGGTTCGGAATCGGACAGAAAAGTGAACAGGCTGCGATCGGAACGGCCGAGATAGCCGAGCAGTCTGCCGTCGTGCAGAATCACGTGCGAACCGGCGCTGCGCCCCGGGCGACTCTCGGACTTCGGCCAAGCCAGCGCGGCGCCGTAGGGGTTCGCCGGATCGCTCGCGGCCAGCACGAACGCGCGATTTTCGTCCGCTGGCTCGCGCAGCGCTCGCAGATGATCCTCGGCTCCCGCGCGCGCGAACTGCGTCGCGCCGAGCCCTGCCACGAAATAGCCGCGGCGCAGCTTGCCGGCTTCCTCGAGCGCCTTGAGCACCGGATAGACCAATGAAAAGCCGCCGGCGAGCCCCTCGGCGTTTACCGCTTCGCGCGTCAAGACGCCATAACGCTCGAGCAACGCCTGCGCCTGCGCCGCGATGCGTTCGGTGACGTCACCTGGAGCGGCTGCAGTACGCGGCGTCAGCGCCCAACGTCCTTCACTGCCGGGCGGCCCGAGCCTGCGACCGCGCACCAAACGGCCGCGCACGCGCTGCGTGTCGCGCTTGCCGGGTGATTGCAGCTTGGAGCGCAGCGGCGAGAGCGTGTCGTTTCTGATCTGGCCCGCCCACACCAGGCTCCACAGCCCCTCGAGCACGTCGCCCAAAAACGCGCCGGTCTCGGCGACGATGTCCGAGAAAAATAGCGCGCCGCGTCGCTCGAGCAGATCGACGATGCGCAGCTCGAGCGGGTCCGTGGGCTCACGCACCGGCGCCGCCAGCCGCGCGTACTGATCGGCCAGGTGCAGGCTGATGCGGCCGTCGTTCGAGCCGAGCGCTTCGAGCCCGCGCCACACCACTTCACCCGACGCGCACAGCGCGTCCAGATCCGAGGGACGGTAACCCCGCACGCGCGCCGGCAAGATCTCACTTTCGAGCTCGGAGGCGATCAAGGGCGCTCCCTGTAGCTGTTCGATGGCCGAGATCAGGCCGTCCAGACCCGGGAGCGGCCGCACGACGTGCTGCCAAGACAGCAAGAACCGCGCGAAGACCGAGGCCTCGACCGGTTCTACTTGTTTGCGCAGCTTGGCGAGACTGCGCTGCTTGAGGATGCGGAGCACGTTCGCGTCGCACCATTCGGCGCCGCGTCCGCCCGGCAGAAATTCACCCGAGACGACTCGCTCGCGCGCGGCGAGTCGCCCGAGCGCCGCCTGTACCGGCGCGACGCCGAGCGCGAAACGTCGTGCCACGGCCTCACTCGTGAACGGCCCGTGGGTGCGCGCATAACGCGAGACCAAGTCGTCCAGAGCGTGGGGTGCGGGCTCGAGAAACGCGCTCGGCAGACCGCGCGCGGGGACCAC
>DATHEN010000943.1:0-2581 GCA_035318565.1 Polyangiaceae bacterium | reverse complement strand
GCCGGCCGGACAGTGCAGTGGAGTGGACCAGGACCGCGACCGCTGCCAATTGATAGGAAAGCTCGCTTGGCTCGGCAGCATCGGACTGGGCCGGAGCGTCCGGCATCGCGCGCTTGAGCCCGACCAGCACTTGCAAGTCAGCCATGCCGCGAACGGTGGGTTGGCGATCCGCGCAAAACACGTCGCGCACCTCGTCCGCACCCTCGCGCACGCAAAACGCAGGTCGCTGCGACTCGTTCGCCATCGGCCCTCTCGGCCCAGCGTCGTCGCGCTGCCCACCGTCGCGGGCAGTCGAGTCGGGCGTCGCGCCGTCGGAGCTGCACGCAGCCGACACGCACAGCGCGAGCAACCCTGCTGCCACACGACGAAGACTGCGCACCATTCGACCTACCTCGAGCGGCGCGTACGCGTGGGTCGCATGCTGGGCGCGATCACGAGCGGCTCGACCGGATAGTGGTACGACCCGTCGCGCCCCGTCAATCGGAGCCCTGCGCGCGCTTTGCGCGCTCTAGAAGCGGGCGCCCGCGCGCAAGAAGTTCAGATTGAGCGCGAAGCTCAAGCGGTTGCGACGGGGCGCAACCGTGACGCCGCCATAGGACAAGAAGCGTTCAGCTGAACCGAAGAAGAAGATGCCCTCGACGATGCAGTTCGCGCAGTATCCGGCGCTCACTCCGGTGCTGCCGTCAGCTGAATCCAGGCGGACGCGTCGCTGGGGGCGAGCTCGCAGCGCAGCGAGAATGCCGGCGCAACGACGGTCGCATCCGCGACGATCCGCTGGAGCGGCTGCAGCGCGACCTCCGGATCGCCGTACACCACCACGACCCTCTCGCGCCCCTCGCCGCGCACGAGCGCAGCGCCGCCGATCTCGGCCACTCGCGCGTCCCTTGCGGCTGTGAAGCGTGCAACCCACATCCGAGCGCGCCGCTTGCCAGCGCGAGCCCCAACAGCCACCACCTCTGCATCGTACCCCTCGAAGCGCGCGACCATCGACCGATCCCCCCGATGTCAACGGTTCTGCGGGCACGAGCCCACGCGCACGCGAGGCGCCAGGCCGGGCTCGTTGCGCTGGCGATGTGCCGGTTTCATGGAGGGACGATACTCTCGATATCCGATAGGCCAGCAAGATGCCGAACCCTTTGACAACCGTCGTCGTCCTCGCGCTCCTTCTCATCGCTGGCCTTCCTTCTGTGGCTCACGCAAACGCCGGCGTTCCCATGCTGGTGCTGATTCTCCCCGGCGGCGCCTTGTCCCTTCCGCTCGTCATTCTCATCGAAGCCGCTTTTCTCCGGCGGCTCGGTCTGGACCGCTTGCGGTCCCTGAAGCTCAGCGCGTTCGTCAACGCCGCTTCCACGCTCTTCGGAGTGCCCGTCACCTGGTTCGTTCTCTGGGTCGTCGAAATGCTCGGTGGTTCGCTCGTTTGGCGTCTGGTTGTCGGAAAGGGCGCCCAACCACACGAACTCTGGCAGAAAATCTTCGTCGTTCTGTGGTCCGCTCCATGGCTGGTTCCCCTTCGCGACGAGCCGACTCCGTGGATGCTCCCGGCCGCGACGCTCGCGTTGCTCATTCCGTTCTTCTTCGTCTCGTACGCCATCGAGGCGCATCTAATGGAGCGAGCTCTACCCCACGAGAACCTCGCCCGCGTTCGGCAGGTCGTTTGGCGAGCCAACATCGTCACCTACTCTACGTTCGCCGCCGCCACTCTCGCGTGGTTGCTCTTCACTCGGGGTGCCGCCTAACTTGGAGTTTCAAAGCGGCGGCCAACTAAGGGAGCGAGCAGGTGGGATTCTCGGCCGTATGATGGAGGAGGACACAGAAGTAGGGTGTGGCCTAACTTGGAGTTTCACCGTGGTGGTCATCGCCTACGGCGGATGGCGTGCGGAAGCGGCGTTCGCGGATCCTGTAATCATGTCGGTCATCGAATGCTGGCAAAATGCAAGGTACGGTCCATGACTGAGCGCCGGGCGATGTGGCGATGGCTCGCGGGAGTCGCGGCGTTGGCCGAGGCGGCCTGTGCACTGGGGTGCGACGGTGCAGCGTCACCAAGCGGCCAGGTGGCGCCTGCGCGCACCGGTCAGTCCGTCGGTGCTCGGCCGCTCGTCGGGAGGATCTGGGAAGTCGCGCATGCGCGCTTCGTCGATGAATCCGAAGTGCTCGCGCGTGTGCGCGCGGCCCGGACAGTGGTGATCGGAGAAAGCGGCAGCCCCGATCACGGTCGACTGGAGACTAGGCTGCTCAGGGCGATGATCGACGCAGGCCGCAAGCCCGCCGTGTTGCTGGCTCTGACCGAAGAGGCACTGCAGCCGGCACTCGACAGCGCACTCGCGTCGTCGACTGGCACGGCCGAGGTCATGACCGCGTTCAGCGCTTCGGACTCGGGTCAGGCGCCGCAGCTCTCGGTCATCGAGCTCGTGGTCGCGAACAAGCTGCGGCTCGTCGCGTCGGGTCTGACCATCGTGGGGCACTCGCCGCATCCATCGTGGCGCTCGGACGCATCGATGAAAGCCGTGCGCGCGGTTGCAGATGACCCCTTGCCCGCTGTGCTTCACGTTCACATGAGGCGTGAGTTTCAGCAGCACTCCTC
>DATHEN010000942.1:0-3516 GCA_035318565.1 Polyangiaceae bacterium | reverse complement strand
GGTGTTCAGGTAGTGGTAGTCGAAGACGATGCGCTGGCCTCCCGTGAAGACTCGGCCAATGCCGTCGGGGAAGTCGAGCCGCCCGTACTGTTGTTGAATTCCGTGAATGCCGATCATGCCCTGTCCGTAGGCGCCGTCGGCGCTCACGCACTCGATGCGATCACCGACGGCGTGCTGGCGCAAATTCGCATCCGCCGGTGTGCCCGGCAGGGCGGCCGTCATTATCAAGTGATGGCTGAACGGCGCGTTGCCGAGCTCGATACTCTTCACGTATAGCGCTTCGCCCGGGGCGCCGGGCAGCTCGCCGACTTCGCAGTACTCGATGTCCTCACCGGCTCGAACTACGGCTCCGAGGTTTACAACCTGATAGCCGTGTTTCGGCTTCTCGAGGCCCAGGTATTTTTCCCCCGAGCCTGGGTTGTGGTCTTCGCTGCTACATGCGAGTCCGCCCAGCAATGCACACGCGCCGGCAAACGAACACGAAAATCTTTTGACGAATTGCATCGAGGACCTGCCCTGGCTTCGACCTGCGCGGTCGGTTACCTAGCATCGACACAGCGTGGACTGGCGTCGAGCGCTTTTCTCGGAAAAGCTCGAGTCACGTGCGTCCGGTTGTGACGCGTCGCCGCGTCAAAAGATACAGCGGCACGGCACCGAACACCGGGTCAGCTATACTCGACCGGTGGACTTCCGCAGCTACGTGGCGCAGCCGGACGAGGAGCTCGATCTCCTGACCGGGGCGCTTTTGATCGCAAAGGACGTCTATCCCGGGCTCGATCTTGGCGCTCAGAAGCGGCGTCTGGGCCTTTTGGCGGCTCCGCTCGCCGGTCGCGGTCTCGATAGTGCGCCGCTTTTGATGCAGGCCGCGGCGCTCGGTGAATACCTGTACGACACCTGTGGCTTTCGCGGCAATCGCGAGGACTACTACGATCCTCGTAACTCGTTCGTGAACGAAGTGATCGAGCGGCGCCTCGGCATCCCGATAACCCTGGCGGTGGTTTACGTCGAAGTGGCGCGCCGCATCGGTGTGCGCGCACACGGTGTGGGATTTCCCGGACACTTCCTGGTTCGCGTGGAGGACTCGGACCGCGGGGAGGCCGTGATCATCGACCCGTTCGGAGCCGGTGCGGTGCTCGACAAAGACGATCTCGAGCAGCTGCTGCGTAAGGGTAGTGGCGCGCGGCTCGAGCTCTCGCTCGCGATGCTGGCGCCGACGCCCGTGCGCCACATTCTGGCGCGAATACTGATGAACTTACGTGGCATTTACGCCACGCGCGCCGACTACCCGCGGCTGCTGGTGGTGCTCGACCGGATGATCGATTTGATTCCCGACGTGGCCAACGAGGTGCGCGACCGGGGCCTGCTTTGGGCGAAGCTCGGCGCGCCGCAAGCTGCGATCGACGATTTGAACCGTTACCTGGAGAGCTTGCCGCACGCCGGCGACGTGGCGGAGGTGCGCCGTTTGATCGATCAGCTCGAGCGCAAGACCCGGCAAGCTGAGAACTAAGGCGCGCCTTGCTTCGTGCAGTTGTAGGCGCCGACTAGCCAGAATTCGCGTTTGCAGACGACATCGACCGTGGAGCCGCTCGCGGAGCTGCCCTTTTCGGTGAGGCGCGTCTGAAAAGTGAAGGACTGTGAAATCGCGGAGCGCTCGAGACGCGTCAGCGTGACGGCGCACGCCTCGGCCCCGCAGGCCGCGGTTTCAGCCTTGCTCACGATTTCTTGATTGTCGCCGTACACGTTGAGCAGCCCCGCGATGGTGACTCCGACGCACAGCGCGAATACGAGTGGACGAACGATACTGCGGGAATTGCTCACGGGCGTGCTCCTCGCGCGGGCGTCAATCGGTCTTCAGCACTGCTCGAGCTCGTAGAACGGCGGCGGTCGATCTTTGACCCACCACAGGCCGGCACCGATGTTCACGAGGTGCTTCGAGAGAATGCCGCGGTAATAGGAGCCGTTGCGCACGAAAATGTCGATGTCCGTGCGAGTCGTGTCGCACACCTCGCGCAAGTCCGTGCGCGTCGTGATCTCCAGGTACACGAGGCCACGCGACATGGACGCGATGTTCGCGACAGCGGGCGCGACGTCCGGATCCGGCAGGTACTGCAGCACACCCTGACAGATGATCAGGTCGTGCTTTTTTCGATCGCGCCAGCGTGCGATGTCGCGGTGCATGAAGCCGTGCTTCTTGCACATGGCTGCGCTGACCTCGGTGCCGCTGTACAGCGCCCCTTTGACGTTCTTTTCGATCCAGTACTTCCACAGCCCTACGCCGGCGCCGATGTCGAGAATGCTCTTGATTTCGATGTGATTCCAGCGCGCGAAGGCGAACACGAACTCCGCGAGCGCAGAGTGGTCCTCCGGAGCGACGACCCGCGTCTTCGGGGATTCGTAAAAGCGGTGATAGTAGGCTTCGTCGAAGCGCCGAAACCGGTCCATGCTGTGCAGTCTACTCCGAAGCGCGGGCTGAATTGCGAGCACCATTCTCGCCAGTGCGCTTCGCGAGGGGCGGCGCGGTCCGCTCAGCGGTCGTCGCGACCGCGTTTCGGCTTCTTGCCGCGCCTTTCTGACTTCGAGCGGCCCGATTCGCGTTCGTCCCCGGTGCTCGGTGGGCTAGGAGCCGGTGGCGGCGCGGCGGTGCTGGTGGGGGCCGGCTTGGGGGCGGGCGTCGGCTTCGTGGCGGGGGCAGGCGGCGGTGCGGCAGGCGGCGTCGTCGCCGTTGGACGTGTCTTGGTGGCTGGAGCCGCCGTGGACGCGGCGGGACTCGCTGGCGCAATCGTACCGTGCGGGGGCGCGGCGCTCGGCGCTGTTTCCAGCGGAGACGCAGCGCGCGCGTTGCTCGCGCCAGACTGAACCGGAGCTGCGGAGGCATCCAAGCTCGTGGGTAGAACGTCGCGCGCGACCTTTGCCGGAGTATCGTCCGCCGTCGCGCTGCGGGCGCGCGCGGAGCTCGACTCGGCTGGCGGGGCAGGGGCCTGTGCCGCGGCCGCCGCGACAGCTGGGGTGGGAGCGGCGTACGCCGCTCGGGTTGGTTCCTCCGGCCCTGAGGGTCGCTCGGGGCTGGCGGACGGGGGAGGCGGCACGACTTCGTCTTCGCCGCCCTTGAGCACGATCGCCGTCGTCGCGGCCGCCGCGACAGCAATCAAGCCCACGGCCCCGATCGAAATGCCGACGAGAGTGCGGCGGGAACGCTGGGGCGGGGTCAGCGGCGGCGGCGCCCGAAGCGGAGCGCCCGGGGCAGCGGGTTCGGGGCTCTTCGGCGCGAAAATCGCTGCGGCAGGCAGCGTGCTCTGGCTACCGAAGCTGGCTCTCGGCGCGGGCAACACGGCCGTTCCGTTTTCGGTCACCGGCAGAGCATTTGCGGGCGCGGGCGCTCGCGCGGCCGGCGTTGCGGGGACCATGGGCGCGGTGCGATCGATCCGTGTGGCGTCCTCACGGCCCTCTGCGAAACGCTGCGCGTAGGGCGGCTGGCGGCCTTCACGCAGCGCGCGCACATCGGTCTGCATGACGCCC
>DATHEN010000941.1:0-4992 GCA_035318565.1 Polyangiaceae bacterium | reverse complement strand
CTGGATCCAAGCGGAACCAGCGCCCTGCAACTAGAAACCCAACGGCTTACCGCCAGACGTTCAGTCGACCTCCGCGAAGATGGCGCGCGCCTGCGCTTGCACGCTCTCCTCGCCACCAGCGGCTTCCCAGTAGCGCGCGTCGCTGGAGTCCGGGCTGCCGAGCTTCTGCTCGCAGTAGAGCGCCCATTGCAGCGTCGCGCGGATCAGCGGCTCGCCATCGGCGCCGAGCTGCGCGTCGGGCGCAAGGAAGATGGTGTCGATGCCCAGGTGCAGGCAGTGCGTGCTCGGCGCCGTCTCCGACTGCCCGCACACGCCATACGAGCGAAACTCTTCCATGCTCGCAGCGCGCGTGACCGTCGGCCGACTCGGGCAGTGCTGACCAAGCTCAAACCCGGCGCGCTCGTACGCTTCAATCGTGGCGCTCACCGCGTCCTCGACCTTCTCGTCCTCGGTGCGCGTGTCGACGTGCGGAGCTGCCGGGCACTCGGGCAGAGGCGCCTCCGGGCCGGGCACTTCCACCGTGCGCGTTGCATTCGAGCAGCCACCAAGAATCAAGACCAAGCCGAGCACCTTCGTACGCATTGCATCCCCCCATGGACTCATCAGCGCGAGACCTACCCGCGGACGCGCTCTCGCGCGTTTCGTCCTACTCGTTCTCGAGGTCGCGAATCGCCAGCTCCAGCGGATCCGTGTGGCGTGCGCGACGAGCTGCGCGCTGCTTCTCCGCGAAGGCCTCCAGCTCGTCCTCGCCGAAGTACTCGGCAGCCTCCGCCGCGTTCAGGATGAGGCGCGCCATCTCGCAGGGCGCCGCGTGCGCATGGTCCGTTCCGCAGTGCTGGCACTTCATTTGAGCAGCCCCCCATCGAGCATCGAATAGTAACCGTCAGGCGTGACGATCACGTGGTCCAACACTGCTACGCCCAGCAGCTTGCCTCCCTCTTGGAGACGCTTCGTTAGCTCGAGATCCTCAGCGCTTGGCTCGCTTACGCCGCTCGGATGGTTGTGCACCAGAATGATCGCGGAGGCGTTCGCGACCACCGCCGCGCGAAAGACCGCGCTGCCTTCCACCGGGCACGTCGCGGTGTTGCCGCGCGCGACCTCGTGCTTGCCGATCACCTGCCGGCGTATGTCCAGCAGGAGAACCACGAGGCTCTCGTGCGCGCGGTGCAGCAGCTCGGGCACGAGGCGATACACGTCCTCCGAGCTGGCCACCGTGCGCGATGGCGCGTCGACGTTGCGCGTGCGGTACACGATCTCGCACTCGCGAATCCGGATGGCCATTGGCTCAGCCCCAGCCGAAAGGGAAAGAGAGAGCCTGCAGCCGAGCGCGAGCGCGCGTCACCAGCGCACTCGCGATGCGCTCGGGTTCTCCGCGCTCACAGTCCGCGTGAAAGGCGCGAACCCATCCCGACATGCGCGGGTCAATCTCATCGAGCAGCCAAAGCAGCGTGCGCACGTAGGCGCGTCTCACAGGTCCCATGATTGTCTCCTCCCGTTGCGGCGGGCGGTGAAGCTGACGGCCTCGTCAGTGCGTGCACTACACGCAGACCGGCTCGCGCCGGTTTCGGCCTTACTTGCGGCGACGAGCTACGAGGCCCACCGCTGCAGTCTTCGCTTTCGGCGCGACCACCGTGACCGTCTTCGCGGTCATGCGTTCGCGCTCCGCTTTCTTCGCGCGCCGCGTCTCCCAGGCCTTCAGCGCTGCGTTGCGCATCTTGCCCGCGCCAGGCTCTGGGTCCGCCTTGGCTTCCACCTTGGGCGCTGTCTTCGGCTCGACCTTGGCTTCGGCTTTCGCCTCCACCTTCGGCGCCGTCTTGGCGATCGTGGTTGGCTTGATCGGGGTGAGCTTCTTTTTTCCTGACATTGGGTCTCCTACTGGGTGGGGTCGATTGCGGTCGACCAGAGCAAACGTGAGCTCCTCAGCACGTGCCTTACACGTGGACCGCTTGCGCGGTTTCGCTCTCTCAGCGCCGACGGGCGCGGACTCGAATCGGACGAAGCCAGGGCAACCCGCGTGCTCGGAAGCTGGGCACAGCTGCGAGGAGGCGACCCGATGCGATGGCGCCGAGCTGACCGGCCCCCATTAGGCTGCCTTCCGTGCGCCGCGCTTGCTCGCGCGCTCTGCAGCTGCGCGGTTTGCGCGAATCGTCTCCCACGCCTTGAAAGCGGCCATCTGCTGGCGCGAAAGCTTCGGCGCCTTGGTGGACTTCGTGGACTTGTTGCTCTTGGTGGTGTTCTTGGTGGTCATGGTTGCGTCTCCCCAGTGTGGTCTCGTCAGCGCACGCCCTACGTGCGGACCGCTTGCGCGGTTTCGACCTGCTCAGCTCGCGAGGCGAGTGCAGTGGACTTGCTCGCCGTAGTGCTTCGCCACGTACGAGCCGACGGCGCGGCGGGTTGCTTGCTCGTCTGTCTCGCCCGCCCTTACCGTCACCACCGTGCGAACCCACTCACCGTTGCCTGCGTAGTAAGTGACTTCGATCTTTGTTGCCGACATGGTCTCTTCTCCCCGCCAGCCACCCCGCGACCCGCCGCGGTGTTTGTGTCTGACAAGAATTAGAATAGGGCAAATCCGGGACCGGGCGTTAGGTAAATCGTCAACGATTCCAATGGTTTCGGCAATCCGTGGTCGTTTCGATGCTTTACGTGACACCATGACAGGGGATGGCAGGTCGTAAATCGCGGCTAACCAGGGGAATCTCTAAGAAGATCTGCGCGCTGGTGAGAGCGGGCGCTTCTGTAAAGATGGCGGCGCCCGCCGCGGGCATTCCCTGGAACACGTGTAAGGAGTGGCTGGCGAAAGGTCGCGACGGCGTTGAGCCTTACGCGCAGTTCGGTGAAGACGTCGAGATGGCCAAAGCAGCGTGGGCCACGTTCATGATCCAGCGCATCTCTTCAGCCTCGGGCAAAGACTGGCGCGCAGCTGCGTACATGCTCGAACGTCGCATCCCTGGTTTCTACAAGCCCGACCAGCGCATCGACAGCGACCGCGCAAACGAGCGCGTGATCCTCATGTACCCGGTGCCGATGCCGCTCGGCGCAGAGCCGACGCCGCTGCATCGATTGCCTGGGCAAGTGTTCGACACCGAGGGCGAGTAAAGCGCGCAGCGTGTGACGTCGACAACGTCACCTCAGGGCGCGCACGTTCGCGCGAGTGCCTGAGAGCGTTCGACGAATCCGCCCGCAGTCTGGCCCGCAAGAAGCGTTCAGCGCGTGCCCTGCGGAGATCGCGCTTTACGGCGGGCGCGCGTTTGGCGGCAAAACCTGGGCGCTCGCGTACGAGGCTGCGCGCTACGCAACCGTGCCCGGTTACTCCGGCATCATCTTCCGCCGCACCATGCCGCAGCTCGTCGGCGGCGGTTCGATCTGGGAGGAGACCAAGAAGCTCTACCCGCACCTCGGCGGCGTGCCGCGCGAATCGCCGAACCTCGACTGGCGCTTTCCGTCGACGGCAATGATCGAGCTGCGCCACTTGCAGCACGAGCACACCGTCTATCACCACCAGGGCAAACAGTACGACTTCATCGGCTTCGACGAGCTGACGCACATGCTCGCGAAACAGTGGTGGTACATGCTCTCGCGCCTGCGCAGCGGCATCGAGGGCTTGCCGCGTCGCATGCGGGGCACGCTCAACCCTGACCCCGACAGCTTCGTGCGCGAGCTGATCGACTGGTGGATCGGACCCGACGGGAAAGCCATCGACGCGCGCAGCGGCGTGATCCGCTGGGTTGCGCGCGTCGACGAGTGCCTCGTGTGGGGCGACTCGCCCGACGACGTCTGGCGTCGCGACCCGTTGCGCATTCGCCGACGCGGCGACCCACAGAGTGATCCAGACGACGCGCGACCCGAGCCCATGAGCTTCACCTTCATCAGCGCGCGTGCCAGCGACAACAAGATCGGAATGGCCAGCGACCCCGGCTATCTCGCGCGCCTCGCGATGTTGCCCGGCGCCGAGCGCAAGCGCCTGGCCGAAGGCGACTGGAACGCGAAGGACTCGGCCGGCGACTACTTCAACCGCACGACGTTCCCCGTGGACGACGACCTACCGAAGTCGATCAACGTGCTGCGCCGCGTGCGCTTCTGGGACAAGGCCGCGACGAGACCGCACGAAGGCAACGAAGATCCGGACTGGACGATCGGCACGCGCGTCGCGGAGCTCGACAGCGGCGACTACGTGATCGAAGACCGGCGCGCGCTGCGCGAGGGCCCGGCGCAAGTCATGGCCGAGATCCGGAAGACAGCGGAGCTGGACGGGCGCGAATGCGTCGTGGGCATTTGGAAGGACCCAGGCCAGGCGGGCATCGTCGACGCGGATCACACCGCGAGCCAGCTGCTCGGCTGGCCGGTCGAGGTCGTACCCGCGAGCAAGAACAAAGAGGCCTACGCCAAGGTCTGGTCAAATCTCGCGGCGAATGGACGCGTGCGCGTCGTGCGCCGTGAGTACCTGCCGTCGATGTTCGCGCAGCTCGAAGGCTTCCCCGTGGGCAAGCATGACGACGACGTCGACGCGATCAGCGGCGCCTTCCAAGTGCTCACCGGCGGCGCGATGCAGATCAACTACGAGGCCGCGCAGGACACGCGGCATCCGCTCGATCGCCTGCGCGAAACCGTGGGCGATGACGACGACGACGCACCGAGCCCAGGAGGCTACTACTAATGCCGACGATCCAACTGCCCAAGGCTGCCGCTCTCCTGGTCGAACGCGCGAAGACGGCGATCGGTCAAGTGCTCTCGCCGCACCGCGATTCGGTTGCTGACACGCTCACGCCCGCTGCGCTCGGCTCCATCATGCGCCGCGCCGATCGGGGCGACATCCGCGCGTACCTCACGCTCGCCGAGGAAATGGAAGAGCGCGAGCCGCACTACGCAAGCGTGCTCGCGACGCGCAAGCTCGGCGTCTCCGGCGCGATCCCTACGGTGATCTCTCCGACCGACAAGGCAGACGACCTTGCGATCGGCGACGACCTCGAGCAGCTCGTTGCGCGGCCCGCGTTC
>DATHEN010000940.1:0-7430 GCA_035318565.1 Polyangiaceae bacterium | reverse complement strand
GAGCTGTTCGGCTACGAGCGCGGCGCTTTCTCGGGCGCCATCAACGCCAAGCCGGGGCTGTTCGAGGCCGCCCACGGGTCGACGATTTTTCTAGACGAAATTGCGGAGCTGCCGGCCAGCGTGCAACCCAAGCTGCTGCGCGTGCTGGAAGCCGGAGAGGTGCTACGGCTCGGCTCGGTGCGCCCCACGCACGTGGACGTGCGCGTCGTATCTGCGACGAACCGCGATCTGCGTGCCGAGACTGCCGCCGGTACGTTCCGCGCTGATCTGTTCTATCGTTTGAACGGCATCACACTATCGCTACCGCCGCTGCGCGAGCGCAAGTTGGAGATTCCGGAGCTCGCCCTGCATTTCGCTGCGGCCGTGAGCAAGCGTCCGGAGCCAGCGCTGACGCCCGCGGCGATCGAAATGCTGTGTGCGTACACGTGGCCCGGCAACGTGCGCGAGCTGCGTTCGGTGATTGAACGTGCGGCGCTGCTTGCGCAGGCGGACGTGATCGACGTGCAGCACCTGCTGTTCGAGTCACCTGCCACCACCGAGCTCCCGGTGAGACCAGAGCCGCACGAAAGCGGCAAATATCGGATCATGTCCGACAATCTGCCAAGCTCCGAGGTTCCAACCGAAACGGTGCTGGCCGAGTTGTCACGCCGCGAGCGCCGTCAAATCGAGGAGGCCCTCGAGCGCACTGGCGGGAATCAAAAAGATGCAGCCAAGTTGCTCGGCGTTTCTCGGCGTACCTTGATCAGACGTCTCGAGCGCTATCAGCTGGCGCGGCCGAGAAAGCGCGGCGACGGCCCGGGCGACGGCTGAAGCAGCGACTCGACAAAGCCAGGAGCAAAGCGCTCAGAAAGGCATGCGTGTTACCGACAGGCGTCGCATTCGTGCTGCATCGAAACGCGCCGGAGCTGTGCGCGCTAGCTTGGGATAGCGGTCGCACACCAGCCGGGTTCGAATCGCCGGCATCGCCCCGCTCGTCGCCTGGCAAGGCAGGCTCGCGGCTCGGCGTTTCACCCGTTTCTTCGAAGGCTTGATCGATGAGCTGCTCGAAGCCGGATGCCAGAGTGAAGGTGTTGCGGCTTTCGATAGCGAGGCAGTCGCCGATGATGCGCGAGTAGACCCCCAAGAGCGCGCCCGTTTTCATCGACAGCGCGGGGCCTCCGCTGTCGCCGAAGCAGACCGTGCCCCCCGGTATGCTGAAGCTGCGAGGCGGAGTCGTCGCCTGCTCACCACTCGTGACCGAGCCCTCCAGCCCAACGTCGATGATGCGAACATCGCCGAGCTCCCGGCGCGTGGGAGCTCCGGAATGCTCACCGACACCATAGCCGAGCAAGAGTACGGGCTCCCCCACTAGCGTGGCACGCGAGCGACGGACCGCAGGATAGCCAACGCTCTCCACCGCGCGGTCGAGTGTGATCAGGGCGAAGTCGTCCCGACATGCGTGCGGTGCTCCACTGGTCAGGATCTTCGCCGCAGTGGCGCTGGCAGTGGGATTCGGGACGACACCCACGTGCACCGTGAGTTGGCTTGGGTCCGCAGTGGCCGCGAACATTCCTGCTCCACTTCCGTCCTGAACCAAGTCTCCATTGCCGCGACATATGAAGCTGCCCGGCTGCGTGGGTGCGACACAGTGCTTCGCAGTCAGCACAATCCGCGGAGAAACGAGGGTTCCCGTGCAATGGCTCCAGCCACCGTCCTCGCGTTCCAAACGCAGAAAAACCACGGCGTCGCGCGCTTTGGATGATTCGACCCCGGCCACGATGGCCTGGCTGCTGGTGCTCTCCAGCGCACTCTGATTCGTTTCGCCGCAACCGCTGAGGAAGAATAACGCCACGAAAGAAAATTTTGAAGGCTTCATCAACGGACTCGCTCGTCACCACTCATGACCAGTTCATGCGGATGCAAGCGAGCCACGCGGATGCAAATCTCATGCAGCTGAAGATTGAACTTCTAAAGCGTCACTGAGGCGGCAAACGTTTCAGTTAACTCGCGATCTCGAGCCGCACCGGGCGAGACTTCGTGTGGAGCGAGAGGCACACGAAGTGCAAGCGTGCGCACTTCGAGTGCCGCGTGTTCGGCTGGTGCCAGGTGTCACCTGCGCAACGGTCGACGGCGCACGGCGTAAGCGAGCTGCTTTTCGAATGCGCACTTCCTGCGTGAATGGCGGCAAATCCGCATGGCACCTGGCTTGCACAGGCCTGCGCGCGCCCTCGACGCACCCAGGAGGCGCAGGGAAGTGGTCGTATTCCAATGATTCATAATCGCTTGCTCATTCGTCAGGTTCAGCATTCCCTCTGTCTTTTGATCGTGGCTGCAAACACTGTAGCGGCCATCGTCGCGTGCAGCGACGATTCGGACGAAGACGATCCCAACCCCATGGGGCGTGGTGGCAGCGCCGGCAGCTCGAACAACAACAAGGACGCCTCTGCGGGGACTGGCGGAAACGCCGGCACGGGCGGCGGGGGAACTTCCGGCACGAACGGAGAACTGGACGCGCAGTCGACGACTGACTCGAGCCTCGACGCTGGAACGAATGCGGATGTCACAATCACCGCGCAAGACGCTGCCGATGCCCGCGACGCAGGCGAAGTTTGGACGACCTTGTGCAAAGACACGGGCGGGAGCCCGCTGCCGTACGATTTTTCGCGCGGACTAGCGGGCGAGTACGCGTTCGAGCTGGTCATGAACTGTGACCTGGCCGGCTACATGTCGGCGCTCGTCGACGCCGACCCCGTCAACCTGACTCGGGTGGAAGGATACGTCGGAGAGCTCACGGACTGGTATCGCGCTACGATTCTGCGTTGCGTCGATCCAGATGCGACGGCAGCGCCCGGTACGTACGGCTTGGTGCCGGCTTCGCAAAGTGCCGGCATGTCGAGCGCCGACTTCCGCGGCAGCGTCAATTTGTTCATCAGTATTCTCGATCGCCATGACGAGCTGCCCGACGGCTTGAGTCCAAGTGACAAGGCCGAGGTCAAGCGACGTCTAATGTCGTTTCGAGAACAAGCTGTCGAAGTCGTGTCCGACGACTTCACTCGACCCGGAATCGTGCCCGATTGCATTCCGTCGCCGTCTCTAGACGGCGGGATCTTGCCTTGACGCTCAGGGGAATGGATGTCGAAGAACCCGTTCTTACAGCAGCGTTTTCGGGATCGACAGCTCGTCCTACTGAGCGCGCTGGCGGTGGTCTGCGGCCTAATCGGCTGTAGTCGGCTGCTCAACCTGGAGAGCGACAATTGCGAAACAGCGGCTGATTGTCAGGCCTTCGGCGAGAGGTGGAGCGGGGCGACGTGCGTGGCAGGTTCGTGTCAGCTGCCCTCCGAAGTGACGACGCAGGTGAACGACGCGGGGACGGACGCGGGGCAGGACGCGGGAGGCTGTGTGTCGACAGTCCAATGCGTCAAAGACCACCTCGACGAGCCCTACGCGTGCCTCACACCAGGCACACCTTGTGTTGCCTTGAGGACGGCGGAGTGCCCGCTGGTGTTCGGCGACTTCCACAGCGAGCATGCGGTGCGTTTTGGCGCTCTGTTGAATACTCCGGCGTCCGCACCGCTTTCGCAGATGTCCACGCTCAACGTGCAGCTCGCCGTCGACGAGTTCAACGGGTCGGTCGGTGGCTTGCCGGGGGGCCCACTGGACAAGCTGCGGCCGCTGGTCGTGGTGGCCTGTCGCAATGATCCGAATCTGATCGACGCTGCGGCAACCCATCTTATCGACGAGCTCGGACTTCCGGCCACGATTGCGCACTTGCCCAGCGCGGATCTCAAGAAGTTCTTCGTGGATCGCGCCCTTCCCAAGCAGACGCTCGTGATCAACCCGGGGTTCGCGGACAATTCGCTCACGTCGCTCTCCAGTAACGGCCTGTTCTGGCACGTGATCGGTGACGTCCGTGACGTAGCTCCCGCTTATGTGCCGCTTTTGGCGCGCGTCGAGACGTATCTGGCGAACCCCGGCCCGATTCGCGTCGCGATGATCGTGAGCAAGCGGTACGCGGAGCAAAGCATCGCGGACACGCTGAGCCCGCTACTCCGCTTCAACGGCAAGTCCGTACTGGACAATGGCCAGAACTTTTACACCTCGGCCGTGCCCGCGCTGGTCGACGAGCCGACGGCAGACTATTCGTCGCTGAACGCTGCGCTCCTGGCATTCAAGCCACACGTCGTGATCGCGATAACGCGCGAAGAGTTCGTGTACAAGATCCTGCCCGCGCTCGAAGCGGGCTGGTCCACTGCCGCGTCGGGGCAAGCGCGGCCCTTCTACATCATACCCACTGCGCTATCCGGCAACCTCGACCTCTTGAACTACCTTGCTCAAGATTCGCCCGAGGGGACGAGTGACAGCAAGCGCGCGCGCGTGCTGGGCGTCGCGCCCGCTTCGGCCGAGGATTTGACCTTGTACAATCAATTTCTGGTGCGCTTTCGTACCGCTTATCCACGCTTCGAGAATCCCGGTGGTTTCGAGAATTTCTACGACTCCGTGTATCTCGTGGCCAACGCAATGTTTGCGGCGGGTTCGGTCCCGAAGCTGACCGGGCTCGATATCGCGCGCGGGCTCCAGCGCGTGCTCACGGGCAACACCGTAGTCAACATCGGACCGACGTTCATCGCCGATGGATTTACGGCGCTCGCCGCCGGCGGGAGCATCCGTCTGAATGGCACGATGGGAATCGCGGACTTCGATCCGGGAATCGGGGCGCGCCGGGGTGGTGCCAGCGTGTACTGCGTCAACCGTGGCGAGACCGGCTTGACCTTTGCTTATGACGTACTTCGTTACAACAGCACGAGCCACGTGCTCAGCGGAGATCTGCCATGTTTCACTGGATTCTGAGCGTGCACACGGCGAAGCGCGGAAGGGCCGCATCATGACGGCTCTACCTGACTCGTTACTTCAGAATCCGAGTGAGCTCCTGCAACCGGGAGATCAGCTGGGCCGCTATCAGCTCTTGTGCGCGGTGGCGCAGGGGGGCATGGGTCAGGTTTGGGCAGCGAGAGAGACGGGCCGCTTGGGGCTGCCGCGCGTGGTGGCGATCAAGACGGCACTGCCGGGCAGTGTGACGACCTACGACAAGATTCAGGAGTTGTTTCTCGATGAAGCTCAGGTGGCGGCCTCGATCGATCATCCGAACGTCTGCAAGATCCTGGAGCTCGGTCAAGCTGGCCAGACTCTGTTCATCGCCATGGAGTGGATCCATGGCGCCTCGCTGCAGACTCTGCTCCGGTGCTCCGGCTCACCCGCTCCGCTCGACTACGGCGTCGCCGCGCATATCATAGCGCAGGCGTGCAGCGGCTTGCACGCCGCTCACGAGCTACTGGACGAGGACGGCGTGCCGCTCGAGGTCGTCCACCGCGATGCGACCCCGCACAACGTCCTGATCACCACGACGGGTGAGGTCAAGATCGTCGACTTCGGCATAGTCAAATCGAGAAACCAGCTCCATCAAGCGACGGAAGCCGGGGAGATCAAGGGCAAGATCGCGTATCTGGCGCCGGAGCAGCTGCGTGGTACGGGCGTTGACAGACGCACCGACATTTTCAGCCTGGGCTGCGCGCTGTATTTCGCCACGACCGGTCGCGGCCCTTTCAACGGCAGTGATGCGGGTTCGACGATCATGCGCATCATGCAGGGTGAGTACCGCAAGCCCTCGAACCTCATTTCCAACTATCCGAAACAGCTCGAGGAAATCGCACGCCGCGCGCTGGCCCCCAATCCCTCCGATCGCTTCCAGACCTGCGAGGAAATGCGCCTCGCACTCGAGACGTTCGTTTGCGGATTGAAACCGGCGATCGGCTGTGTCGACGTTGCTGCCGCGCTCAATGGCAACTGCGGCCAGATGATCGAGCAGCGCCGGATCGACATTCGCAGCGCCCAGAAGCTATTCGAGTCGCAGCCTGGATCGCGAATGGGCTGGGAGCGCAACTCGAATGCGTCTTCGGGAACGTATCCGGTCGGCAACACCGCCCCCACCTTGCGTACAACTGGCCCGGGGGCGAGCAGCGAGGTCATCGACACTCGCAGCACTACGATTGTCGAAGGCGAGCTCCCGCCGAGAAAAAACTCCCGCAGCTTGTGGATCGGGCTCGGGGTAGCAGTGCTGGCAGCGCTCGGTGTCACCTCCCTGTGGCGCATACACGGCGCCCCCGGCCGCTCGGCACAACAGCTTCGTCCCGCCGTCACCGCCCCGACTCCACAAGGCGCAGCGAGCCGCGGGGCTGAGGTCGCTCCGACCATCGAGATCACCGTGCAAGCCGTGCCGGCCAGCGCGGTGCTCAGCATCGACAATGGGCCCATTCTCCCAACGCCACAGCGAGTCCGCATGCCGCTGGACCGCCGGCCCCACGCGTTGGCGTTCCGTGCGGACGGCTACGAAGAACTAACGCGCATGGTCACCTTCGATCAGAGCCAAGCCATCTCGGTCGAGCTCGCGGCGCAGCGCCCGGCGCGCGAACCCCGCGTGCGCAGGCTGAAGCCGGCGCGCGGTCCTGCAAGGTCCAATCTACTTTCAGCCCCCGCTGCGCCGCGCGATTCGCTGCCGTCCGCTCCAGCGACCACAGCCTCCGAGAGTGCACCTGGCACGCTCCAGGATCCCTTTTCCGAGCCGCTGGTTCGACAGCCCCCGCGGCACAACATCGACGAGACCGATCCGTTCGGGAGTCAGCCATGAAAAGCTCGTTGTCATTGGGCCTTTTGGCGATCCAGATGCTGCTTTCCGGAGCGGCTTTCGCGGAGCCGGCTCGCCCTCTACAACGCGCACCCGCGCAGGCTGCGGGGCCATCCGTAAGCGCCACCGAGAACACAGAAAAGGCGCGCGCTCACTTCACGCGGGGAGTCCAATTCTACAACAACGGCGACTACAAGCTGGCACTCATCGAGTTTCGCCGTGCGCACGAGCTCTCGCACAACTACCGGGTGCTCTACAACATCGGGCAGGTGAATCATCAACTGGGCAACTACACCAAAGCGCTCGCGGCTCTCGAGGAGTACCTGCGCCGGGGCGGGACCGAAATCCCAGAAGCAAGACGCGCGGAAGTCACGACCAATATCGCCGTGCTTCGCAAGAAAACCGCGCGTATCAGGCTCACCGTCGACGCTGAAGGCGCCGAGCTGTTTCTGGACGACCGGTCGTTCGGACATGTGGGACGTGAGCGCACGCTCACGATCGATGCCGGTGAACATCGGCTGGAAGTAAGGAAGTTCGGTTATCGGCCATTCTCCAAACTGCTGGCTCTGGCTGCGGGCGACAACGCGGAGGTCCGAGTCCAGCTCGTCAAACTGCAGCCGCTGACACTGGTGGCCGCATCCGGCCCGCCAACTCCCAAGACGTCTCCGTTGATCTGGGCAGGCTGGAGCGCGACAGGAGCGTTCGCCGTCGGCGCCGCGGTGACAGGCGTGTTGGCGGTATCCAACGCCAAGCAGCTTGCCGATCTGCGTGA
>DATHEN010000939.1:0-5754 GCA_035318565.1 Polyangiaceae bacterium | reverse complement strand
TGCAACAGGGCCGCCGTAGGTGTGACCTGCGCCAACCACGTACTCGGCGCGTGCGACGACGCCTTCCGCGTCGAGCCACTTGGCGGATCTTCGTGCGTTGTTATTGCAGTGCGCGCCGCCGCACGCGAGCAGCACGCGCAGCCCGCCCTTTTCCTTGTACTGCTTGGCCATGCGCGGGCTCCAGTCCTGATGGCCGCCCTCTACGAGAATCAGGCGCGGAAACAGCGCCGCGTGCTGAATCAGCATCAACACCCCCATGGTCGCGCCTTGTGAGTAACCAGTGTACACGACGGCGCTCGCGTCCACTTCGCGTGCGTACGCGCGCTCGAGTGCCTCGACCGCGGCCAGCACTTCACGCTCGAGCTCCAAGTGGTTGCGATAGAAGTAGCCGCTCGTCACCTTCGGGTCGGCGGTGAGCCGAACCCCGCGCGGGCAGAGTATGAAGCCGCGCCCGCGCACGATGCCCTGCCAGGTTTCGCACTGCCACTCGGGGCCGTCCCCTGCGCCGTGGGTCGCGATCAGTACAGGGCGCCGTGAGCCGAGATCGTCCGGCAAGACGAGCACCGCCGGGGAGAAGCCGTCGACCGCGAGCTCCACGACTCGCGACGCCGGGGGTTCGGGACGCGGCGCGCTGTCGTCTTTGGCGGTCGCGTGTTCTCGTTCCGGTGCCGTGCCTTCACTGGCTGTCTGTACGTCCGTGCGCTCGGCATTGCCGGCCGCAGGAGTTACGGCGTTCGAGCCCTGGCTCGACGTGCAGCCCATGGCGGCGAGTAGCAGCAGCCCGACCACGCACTTGACCATGTCCGATTCATTGGCAGAGCCGTGCCGGATTGGGAAGAGTGCCGTAACGCACGCTGAGCGAGGTTGACGGTCGGGGTTGCCCGGGATACCCGAAGGCGCTGATGGCGAGGGCGAAACCAAGCGAGCGCCACCGGCCGTGAGAGCGCGAGCGGCGCTCGGTTGGCTCGTCGCGAAGCGGGCCCTGCTTCTGCGCGAGGCCGTGTTTTTGGTGCTCGCTGCCTTCGCGGTCGCCCCGCTCTGGCTCGTGGAGTACCCGCCGATTCAGGACCTGCCGCAACACCTGGCGGCCATCCGCGTGCTGCACGATTACCGCGATCCAGCGCTCGGGTTCGCGAGTTTTTTCGTGACCGCGCTCGGCCGCACGCAATACCTGGCGTACTACCTCGCGACGCATCTCATGGCGTTCCCGCTCGGAGTGGAGCTCGCCAATCGGGTGTTCGTGACCTTGGCCGTCGCCGCGCTGCCCTACGGCGCGCGCGCGCTGCTGAAGGCGCTCGGACGCGATCCGTGGCTCGGCTTGTTCGCGTTTCCTTTGCTCTGGAATGCGCACCTGCTGCTCGGTTTCGTCAACTTCATCGCGGCAATCACGCTCACGTTCTTCGGCCTGGCGCTGGCGGTGAACGAGCGTTTGCAACCGAGTCGCGCGCGCTTGCTGGGCGTCGCCGCGCTGAGCTTGGTCACGTTCTACATGCACGTCGTGCCGTTTGCGTTCCTCGCCATCGGCGTGGTGTGCATCGGATTCGGCGAGGGTGTTCGGAGAACACTGGTGCGCTGGTTGGCGCTGCTGCCGTCGGCGATCGCGGCTGCGGTCTGGACATTCACGAGCCCGGCGGGCGGTGCCGTTCGCACAGCCTCTGGGCTCGCGCCCTCCACGGAGGCCGTGCGCCCGCAATTTCAGGCGTGGAGTGACGCCCTGCGCGAAGCGCCGGCTTGGTTGACGGACATCTTGCCCGGCAAGCTGGACGAGGAACTGTTGATTGTCTGGGGTTTGCTCGTGCTGCTGTGCATCGGCCTGGGTGCAGGCGCTCGCATGAGCGAGGCATTGCCGGACCTGCGCACCTGGCGGCAGAGCACGCTCGTGCGGCGCTTGGCGTGGCTCGCGCCGCTGGCCGGTCTCGCGTACTTCGTCAGCCCGGTCACGTACTCCTGGATCTGGCCGATCAACGCGCGCTTTCCACTTTTAGCGCTGCTGTTTCTGATAGTCGTGTTGCCCTCGCCGACCGGCCTCTGCCGCTGGTTGCTGCTGGCCGGCGTGGCGTCGATATCCGTTCTGAGCAGCAGAGAAGTAGCCACGGCGTTTCGGCGCTTTCAAAAGAACGAAGTCGCGGAGTTCGAGAGCGCGCTGGCTGCCATTCCCGTGGGCCAAAAAGTGGCGGGGCTCATCTGGGATCGCGGCTCCGCGTACGTGAAGTTCGCGCCCTTTTTGCACGCAGTGGCGTGGTATCAGGCGAAAAAGGGCGGCGCCGTCATGTTCACGTTCGCGGACTTTCCGCAGTCACCCTTTCGCTTTCGTGAAAGTAATCGCCCGCCGCGAGTCGGACCGCGCTGGGAGTGGATGCCCGAGAGCGTCAACGTGCCGAACGACTTGAGTTGGTACGACTACGTGCTCGTGCGCGGGGGCCCGGGCGGCGTCGCTGCGCAGCCGCAAGTGTTTTCACCCGTCTTTCAGGGTCCGCACTGGAGCGTCTGGAAAAGAGCTCGCTAGCCTCGCGGTGCGCGACGCCGCCGATGCGCGACAAGGGCGTAACGGCGTGGGGATTTCGAACCTAACCGCCGATGTAAGACATCTCGATGCGGCGTAGCCGAATCGGTTGCTGAGCGCGGACTTCGGAGTAGCGATCGGTGCGTCGCGACCACGTAGCGCGAATCAGCTCTGAAATCGCCGCGTCCTCGGGATTCGCTCGCAGCGCGCTGCGCAAGTCCGTGCCCGCGCTTGCGAACAAGCACGTGTACAACTTGCCGTCCGCGGAAAGCCGCGCCCGCGTGCAACCTCCGCAGAACGGCTGCGTCACGCTGGTGATCACCCCGACTTCGCCGCTGCCGTCGCGGTAGCGCCAGCGCTGCGCCACTTCACCGGGATACGTGGCGTGCAAGGGCTCGACGGGAAACAGCGCGTCGATGGCGTCGATGATTTCGCGCCCGCTCACGACGTCCGCGCTCGCCCAGCCGTTGGTCGATCCGACGTCCATGTATTCGATGAAGCGAACGACGTGACCGCTGTCCTTGAAACGCCGCGCGAGCTCGACCACCTCGCCGTCGTTCACTCCGCGCCGCACCACGCAATTGATCTTGATGGGACGGAAGCCAGCCGCTGCTGCGGCTTCGATACCCGCGAGCACGTCCTTCACGCCGTAGTCGGTGTCGTTCATGCGACGGAACACGGCGTCGTCGAGCGAATCGAGACTCACCGTCAGCCGGTTCAACCCGGCGTCCGCCAGAGCCTGCGCGTGCGCGGTCAGGAGCGCACCATTGGTAGTCAGTGCCAGCTCTACGCCCGGTATGACGGCGAGCATGCGCACCAGAGTCGGGAGCTGGCTCCGCAGGAGCGGCTCGCCGCCGGTGAGCCGTAACTTCTTCACCCCGAAGCCGGCGAAGACGCCGCAGACCCGCGCAATTTCCTCGAAGCTGAGCAGCTCCGAGCGCGCCAAAAATTCGAAGCCCGGTCCGAAGTGCTCGCGCGGCATGCAATAGCGGCAGCGGAAATTGCAGCGATCCGTCACGCTGATGCGCAGATCGCGCAGCGGCCGGCCCAGCCTGTCGAGCAAACTCGGCGTTGGGGGGTCGGTGTCGGCGGTTTCGCGAGCACGGTCCATCGATTTGCCAGACGTTTACCATCCATTCGGGAGACGGCATCTCCGCTGCCGCGCGTCGAAGCCGGGTGGTAGGCTGCGGTGCCGTGAAATTGTACCGTTTCGACGGGGTTGACGAGGATTTGCAACTGTTGCCGCTCGCGGCCCGCCGTGCGCTCGACCACGCAGGGCTGAAGCTCTCACTCGAAGCGTGGCAGAGCCTAGCGCTCGAAGCGCGGCGGGAGCTCGTGGCGGTGGGCGCCGAGGAGCAGGTGGACAGCGCACGCGTCCAGCGTGTCGTCACACCCGCCAAGCCGCCGCCGAGCGCGCTCGAACCGCGCGCGGATCCTTCACCCGACTCGGTGCCAGAGCTGCTTTCACGAGCGCTCGGCGCAGAGCGGCCGCTGCCCCTGCCGGTGTGGATCAATCTCGGCACACTCGATCGCTACGCGCTGCTGAAGGTGGCCGAACGCGGCAAGCTCGAGCGCCTGGAAGGTGCGTATCAGGAGCTCGTGGGGCAGAGCGTCGTATCGACACATTTGGCGCCGGCGGGGGGCGTCCGCATGATCGACGTGGGCGAGAAAACGCCGACTCGCAGGCGGGCATCGGCCGAGAGCAGTGTGCGCATGAATACCGAGGCGTTGCAGCGTCTGGCGCGCGCTGAAGTCCCCAAGGGAGACGTGCTCGGCACCGCGCGCATCGCGGGCATCATGGCGGCAAAGCGCACCGCGGACTGGATCCCGCTCTGTCATCCGCTACGGCTCACGCACGTCTCCGTCGATCTGCGCGTCGACTCGGAGGCGAGCAGTGTGCGCATCGAAGCCAGCGTCGAGACCTTGGATCGCACGGGCGTCGAGATGGAGGCCCTGGTCGCAGCATCCGCGGCGGCCTTGACCGTCTACGACATGTTGAAGGCCTTCGATCGCAGCATGGAGATCGGCCCCGCGCGCTTGCTCGCGAAATCGGGTGGACGTTCGGGCGACTACCACGCGGATCCGGCAATCCAGCGCGCCGCTTCTCCGCCGCCGCCCGGCGCGCGCTTGTGCGAGCTGCGCAGTCGACCTCTTTCGGTCGACGAAGTGCGGGCAGCCGTCGAACGGCCGGAGGCCGGCGGTATCGCGCTGTTCGTGGGCACGGTGCGCAATACCAACGAGGGCTATCCGGTGACCGAGCTCGAGTACTCCGCGTACGAATCGATGGCGCAAAAGGAAATGCTCGCCATCGTGGAAGAGATCGAGCGCGAGCTCCCGGGCGCACGGCTCGCCATCACACATCGGATCGGACGGCTGGCGCTCGGTGAGGCGGCCGTGGTGTGCGCCGCGAGCGCGGCCCATCGGGAGCAGGCATTCGTTGCGTGTCGCTCGTTGATCGATCGCATCAAAGAGCGCGTCCCCATCTGGAAGCGCGAGCACGGGCCGGACGGGCCGCATTGGGTGGGCTGGCAAGACGTGCGGCCAGCGCCGCCGAGCGCGGACTAGTACCTCGGCTCACGAGTCTAGCCTCGGTAGCTGTTTTCTTGCTGACTAGCCGCGTTCGAGTCCGGCGTGGGCGCCGTCGTGATCGATGTCGTCGGGGCTGTCCCAATCGCGGAGCAGGGCTTGTTCCTGTGGAGTCAGCGGCAGTTTGCAGGCGCCGCTACCGAGATCGGCGAGCAACCCTTGCAGGGAGTGCTCGCCGCGTGAGAGCGCCCGGCGCGCGTGGACCGAGCTCGCGGTCGCGTAACGTGCGCACAGGGTTTGCCACTGCCCGCCGTAGTGCGGCGCGACGGCCATGGCTTCGGGCGCGTGCTCGATCAAACGTTCGAGTATCGGCCCGCTCACGTAAGGCAGATCACAGGCTACGGCCAGGACCCGTTCGAAGCCGCCGCGTTCGGCGTGGCTCAAGAGTGCCATCAAGCCTCCGAGCGGCCCGACCCCCGCCGGTTCGTCGGCCAGCATCGGCAGGTCGAGGTGCGCGTAGACATCACGTTGGCCAACCAGCACGGTCGCTGCGGTTTCCACGGTTTTTGCCAGTGAAACCAAGCGTTCGACCAGCGACGGCGCGCCGTCGGGCGCGCGCAGGGTGCCCTTGGGAATGCCGCCCATGCGCGAGGAGCGACCGCCCACGAAAATTCCGAAAAGCGTGCGCTGAGCCGCCGGTCGAGGCATCGCTCAAAACTCCCGCA
>DATHEN010000938.1:0-4868 GCA_035318565.1 Polyangiaceae bacterium | reverse complement strand
AACGCAACCGGCCAGCGCTCGGACTACCCGTGATCCCTCGGGCTTCAGCTGTCGGAATACAGCTGCAACTGCTCGCGTATCGTTTCCTCGCTGACGCCGCTGCGGATGTGCTCCTTCAGGCAATCGGCCAACGTAATGAGCAGATCGTCTACGCCTTTTTCCTCGATAATCTTCGAGAGCAACTGCCGTGCTTCGCGGCTGTCGTCCTCTCGAAGGAACTCCCGTACCCTTTCCACTGAGATATCCCCCTGGAAATCCAGGTACATGTTCTCGAGCAAATAGCGGACAAGCTCCTTCACTAAGGGCCTCCTTCGCCGCGGGCAAAAGGCCGCACCGAGGCCCCACGCTATACTCGTCACCGTAACGAGCAGGCAATAAGAATTGGGGCCTGGCATGCGTTTTCATTGCGATCCTGCAATTCGCAGATGCTGGCCTATCTGCACTCCAGCAGGGCGGGGTCGGACTGCTCATGGCAAACGAGGCAGGGCCGCGCGTTTTTGCGCAGAGCTGCCTTGCAGCGGCTTCTGAACCCCAGCGGATGTGGGTTCACACCTTGGCCAAAACCGAGCCCGCTGCCTGCACCTCGGCCGCCGGCTCGTGCAGTGGCGTGGCACATCGCACAGTCGCGCTCGGTGTGACAGCTGACGCACGCATTGAGGTTTCGTTGTGCTTCCCAGCCGTGATGGCCGGCGCCCCGAGGCGCATCGGTCCAGACCGAGCGGGGTGGGTGAAAGCGGCCGCGTTTTGCGAAGTTCGCGTACGGGCCGCTCATGGCCACGCCGGCGCGCTGGTGACACGAAACACAGAAGCTTTGAAGCTGATGGCAGCTCGTGCAGCTGGGGCTGTTTTGTCGGGCCGAGAGCGAGTGCATGTTCAGCCAGTCGTTCGGGTGTACGCGTCGAGGTCGGACCCGCCCGTCATGGCAGTCGGTGCAGTAGTCCTCCCGGTGACAGTTGGCGCAAAAACGGCTGTCCGCGCCTGCCACCAGCTTGTGCCGCTCGATCCAGTCGGGCCCGTGATCGGCGTTGTGCAGCCAGCGTGGCGGCTCGAGACGGCCGCTCGGAAACTCCGTCTGCATGATGCCGGCCTTGTGGATGTGACACGTGGAGCACGCGCCGCGTGCTGCGCCGCGCACCGGCTCCGGCATTTGGTGACAACGAAAGCAGCCGCGCATCCTCGGCAGTTGATCCCGTGTTGCGAGCTCCAGGTTTTCGACGAGCCCGTGGCATTGCGGACAGCCGATGTTGCGCTCGGCGTGGGCTCGATGATCGAAGCGTAAGTTCGGTGCTGGAAACACCACGCGCTCGACCCGATTGCCGTGCTCCGGCAGGTAGCCGACATGACAGAGCTGGCAGCGGCTCATCGGCTCCGCCGGATCGCGACTCACGCCGTTCAGGTCGCGATGATCGGATGCGTGACAGCCATCGCAGCGGGTGGCTTTCGGCAGCAGCGAGTCCTTGCTGCTGCGGCTCAGCTTGGCTTGCTCATGGCAAGTGGTGCAGGTGAGCTTCAGCTCTTTGACGTGTCTCCGATGACTGAAAGAGAGCGGGATCCTCTGCGGTGGAAAGATGGCCGGGCTCGGCCCGCCGTCATCTGCCAGAGCGCCCGGTGGACGGGTGGCGGCGTCGTGCTGTGCCGCGCTTCTGCCCGGAGCCTGCAGCACGGCGTCGGCGCGCGCGAGCGGGAGCCGTCCCAGGCCGGCGAGCAGGGCGGCAGCCGCGCAGCACGCGAGAAGCACGGGCAAGAGCGGCTGTTTCAATCGAGCACCGTGAAGTCGAGTGTGGCCAGCACGCGGTAGCGCTGGCCGACCAGGCGGTTCATGTCGTGCTCCCATTCGAGACCGAGCCGGGTCTGTTCGAAGGGATTCACGCCTCCGCCGAGCACGTAGCTGAAGCTCGTCGCGTCGCGCTCCGGTCTCAGCGCGTCTTCCCAATCGTAGAGCGACAGGATCAAGAGCGTGTCGTAGAAGCCGCCGCCAAAACGTTGCGTAGTGGTCAGGTCGGCGCCCGTGCGGTGACCGCGCTCTCCGGCTTCCCCCATGCCGCGCAGCGAAACGCCCCCTGACGCCCAACCGTAGCGCGCCGTGGCCGAGAACAGTCCGTCGGCCAGCTTCCCACTCTCCGTGCGATCGGCGTCGTTAGCGTAATTGTCCGCGTCGCCTTCGGTTTCGAAGATACGGATGCCGCCGCTCGCCGTCACGTCCAGGTTGCGGGTGATATCGAGCGCAACCCTCGCGAGCGCCGTGGTCATGCCCTGCTGACTGAACCAATTCCAGATCGAATCGGCGTCATACGTGGGTAGGTAGTACTCATACTGTGCACCGAGCGTGAGATCCTCGGTCGTGTACCAATCTAGCGCGGCGAGGTATTCGCTGACGGTCTGCTTGTAGAAGTCGTACATGACGTGGCCGCTCACGCCGCCCACGCGACTGTCATTCACGCGCGCTGCGTAGCCCAGGCGCTCGCTGGCCACGCGTGCGCCCGAAACGGTGGTGAATCCGCCGCCCGCGTCCGCGAAAGGTGAGACGAGCACGGTGTCTCGGCTGATCACCTTGCGGTAGGCGAGGCGTGTGGCGAGCCAATGCACGCCGGCGCTTTCGAGCGCAAAGCCATAAGCCGGCGCGAGCCTCTCCTGGTTCAGGAAGCTCGGCCACTGATTGAACTCGAGATCCGAGCGATCTCCGCGGTAAACGCCGTCGGCTTCCCAGCGCGGGGTGGAGAGCGGCAAACCGCCGCGTTGCTCGAAGCCGCCGAAAGCCTCTGCGCGCACGAAAATCGGTGTCGTCACGCCGACCAGCGCGCCATCGAAAGACCAGAAGCCGAGCGCGTCGCTCGTGTATTGTCGCCCCACCCGGAAATCGACGAACCCGCCGAAGTAGTCTTGGCCCTCGAGGTAGGCGTACATCAGATCGAGCGGCGCTTGCTCGAGGCCGGGTACGTAGCGCGCGGCATCGTCCGGGTTTCGCTCGCGACCTTCCTGCCCCAAGTCGGCGTCGAGGCGCATGCGCGCGCGGAACGAGAGCCGCGGAGCGTCCGAGACGACGTCGCCGCCAAGCCCGTACACCGTTACGCCGAGTGTTTGCGTGTAGCGCCGCCGGCGCACGATCGGATCGCCGTAAGGGCTCCTCAGCGTGTAGAACTGTGCGTCTACGCTCGCGTTCACTTGAGCTTCGTAGGCGTGCACCGTCTGCGGCACGCCGAGCAGCACGAAGCACACGCCTATGTTCCAGAGCCGCATGGTCCGCGCCGCCGTCCTCGCCGCCTGTTTGCCGCGCGAGCATCCTCGAGTGGGCGCGCCCCTGTCAACGTCAGAGCCTCGAAGGAACTGCCATTCGAGTTGACAGGGCCTGTTGTGTCGGCTTAATTTCGAGGATGCGCGCTTCGCTGATTGGGTGCGGCGGTGTCAACTGAGTTGACACTCTGCCTGGCCGGCGTGCGGCTGAGCGAGCGTCTCGGGGCGGGTGCGTCGAGCAGCGTGTGGCGCGGCCACAGCGCGGCGCTGGGCGAAGTGGCCGTCAAGATCGGTCGCTCTGCCGAGCAGTGCTCACTGTTTGCCGGGGAAGCCGAGCGCCTTTTGGCCGTCGCGTCGCCGCACATCGTGCGCTTGCTGGACGCGGGCGTCGTGCGCGAGCCGCTGGCGCTCGGGGAATACACGCCGGAGCCGGGAGCGCCCTTCCTGGTGCTGGAAGCGGCCCGCGGCGTGGCGCTGCGTGACGTGTTCGGTGCGCACGAATGTCAGCCCGAGTTGGCGCTGGCGGTCGCCCGCGATATCGGCTCCGCGCTCGAGGAGCTGCATGCCACGGGCTTCGCTCACGGTGACGTCAAGCCGGATAACATCGTCGTGCACTGTTCCGAGCAGCACGGCTGGCAGGCGCAGCTCGTGGACTTCGGTCTCGCGCTACGCACGGAGCAGTCCGAAGCCAGCTCCGGAACGTGGCGTTACCTCGGGCCCGAGCTCACGGCTGGTGGCGACGCCCGAGCGCGCGACATCTGGGCGCTCGGTCTGACGCTCGCCGAAATCGTGAGCGAGCGGGTGCGCGAGAGCAAGACGCCTGCCGAGCTGCTCGCCGGAGAGCGCTGGCCCGCGGCGCTCGCGTCGATCATCCCGCCACTGCTGCGCCCTGCTTCTACACGGCCCACGCCGGCTTGGCTGCACAGGCGCGCTTTTTTTGCGCTGGGCGGCGGCCGCAACACGCCAGCGGAGCAAGAGCGTCGCCGGTGTGCCGTTCAAAGCAGCTATCTGGCCGTGCGTCGCAGCGAGTTCTTGGAAGCCGCGACGTACCGCGTGGAAGTGGCGGGTGCTCCCGCTGTTTGGCTCCGCGAACGGGTGCGCTTGCAGGAGCGGGTGCAAGCGCTTTCGTGCGATGGATCAATGCAGAGCGACGCCTCCGCGCGCAGTCGCACGCTCGGCGACCTGGACGAATTCGGACGCTGCCAGTGGCTGTCGCGGCTGATCGGGCCGCAGGCCACGCGATTTGCCGCGCTCAAGCTTCGCTCCGATGGCGAGCTCGCACAGCGTTTGCTCGAGCTCTGCGCAGCGGTCGAACCCGAAAGCTTCACGCTGCCGGCGATCGAAGACAACGCGCCGATGGCTGCCGAACCTGCCGCGGACAGCCCTATCGCGCTCGCGCTCGCGCTCGGTGCCGGCGCGGCCGACGGCGCGTTGCTTGCTCGCGCGGAGCACTACGTACACGAACACAGCGCGCCCGAGGAGCTACTGCTCGGATTGGGTCGCGCCCTGCGCTTGCGGGGAGAGCTCGCTCGCGCGCTCTTGATATTCGAGCGCGCCGGAAGTCCCCTGGCGCGCATCGAAGCGGCGGAAACCGCGCGTCGCGCCGGAGACCGGCCGCTCGCGGAGCGCTGGCTCGC
>DATHEN010000937.1:0-2265 GCA_035318565.1 Polyangiaceae bacterium | reverse complement strand
GATCAAACTTTTACGGCGCGCGAGCAGACAGCGCACGCAATACGTCGCGACCAGGAGCACGACCGTGGGTGGCGCCGTGGGTTTGGTGGCCAGTAACAGCCCCGCAGCCAAACCGAACAGCGCTGCGCGCTTCACGTCGAGCGATCCCGTGGCGAAGAGCGCAGCCAGGATCAAAAAGCACGCGTAGACGAGATCGACGTAACCGGTTGGGATCTGCAGCGCCACCACCGGCACGGCCAGGTAAACGACAGCATACGCAAAAGCGCGAGTCGGCTCGGCTCCGGCACGGCGCGCGAGGCTGGCGGCGCCCGCGCAAGCACCAAGCGCGAACGGCGCCTGCGCGAAGTCGAGAAGGCGATCGTGACCGAGCAGTGCACGGACCCACACGAAATACATTTCACCCGCGCGCGGGTACACGTTGATGTACCAGCCGTGCGTGGGGACTCGGCGCAGCGCTCCCACGTCCAGCGCGTCCCACACGATCGGCATGTGGTAGCCGAGCGAATCCCACGCCCAGAACGGCAGAAGCAGCGCCGCCCACGCGCTCAGACCGAGCGCAACGCAGCCCAACATCACGGGTAAAACTGCGCTGCTCTTGCAGGACTCGAGCAGCAGTGAAAATGCGCGCGCGGCGTCCTTCCGCGCTCGAGCTCGGCCCGCGCTGCCCGCTGCCCAGAGTCCGGCGACTGCGCTGGCCACACCGCTGCCCAGCACTGCTCCCGGGGTGATCCACGAGCCCGTACTCAGCACTGCCACCACGCCGATCGGCGTGGCGAATGCGAGTAAGCACGCTGCGCTGGCGCGCTCGCCCACGCTGGCGGATTCACCGAGCCAACGTGCGCCGAGTGCCCAGCTCGAAGCCAAGAGCGCGCTCTGGGTCAAAATCCAGAACAGCATTTGCGCGGTCACGACGGTCGTAGCGCCTCTTGCAGGAGTTGCGGGATTGTTGCAAGCCGCAGCCGAGCGGGCATGCCAAAAAATACTTGTCCCGGCCGCTGGCAGGTACTAGACGGCGTCGGTCCTTCACTGAAACATTTGCGATTGCTGACACTTTGTCAGTGCAAAATTGTGGCTTGTAAGCGCGTCGTAGCGGTTTGCCACAAGCAAATGTCACTAAGTTGTAATCGCACGCGCATCGTGAGCTGAATCGCGCCGCTCGTGCGTCGATACGACGAACCTATGCGCGCGTGGCGTGAGCTTCTTTTCCTGTCTCGCATTTTGCGAGGGAATACCTTGCCGCGCGTAGACGTATGCCTTCATCGCGAGCCGCGTGCGGGTCGCTACAAGAAACATTGAATCTCGTAAAGATAATCGGACCTGGCGCATGCATTCCGGCGGACCCAATGTATGGCCCGCATGGAAACTTTCGCTGAGTCTCAGAGCCATTCAGCGGCGCGCCTGCCTGCTCCAGCCGGAAGGCGCTCGTCCATATCTGAAAAGGGCCAAATGAGACAACCCTCGTGTAACGCAGCTTCATATCGAAAACCGTTGGTCTCTTTGCCAACCTTGGAAGGTATCGCACCGAACCGCCGGGATTGGCCCTGGCTGGTCGGAATTGGCGTCATCGTTTTGGCTCTGTTGAGTCTGCCGATCCTCACGGATTCCGTGAGCTCGTTCGCGGACGTGGGCGACTGGTTCCTGTCACTCGGCGCGCACGGCTTGTACTCCGCGCTCGGCGCTTGCGCCCTCGCGTACTTCGCGTTCATTGCCTACCACGCCATTCGCTACAGGCCGGTGCCGGTACCCGAGTCGGACGTCGCGCTGCCCACGCTCACGGTTATCGTGCCCTCGTACAACGAGGGCAGCATGGTGCGGAACGCGCTCCTCAGCTCGCTCGAGGGCAACTATCCCGAGCACAAGCTCGAAGTGATCGCCGTGGATGACGGCTCGCTCGACGACACCTGGGAGCACATCGAGCGCGTTGCCGAAGCGTATCCCGATCGCATCACGACGGTGAAGCTGCTCAAGAATCGCGGCAAGCGTGAGGCGCTGCGCGCCGGCATCGAGCGCGCGCGCGGCGACGTGATCGTCACCGTCGACTCGGATTCACGCCTGGAGCCTGGCGCGCTTCGCGCGATCGTTGCTCCCTTCGCCGATGAGCGCGTAGCCGCGGTCGCCGGCAAGGTGCTCGTTCTCAACCGCTTCCAGAGCCTGCTCACCCGCCTGCTCGCGGCGCGCTTCTACATCACGTTCGATCTAGTGCGTGGCGCGCAGTCGCAGTTCGGTGCAGTGCTGTGCTGCCCCGGCGCGCTCACCGCGTACCGC
>DATHEN010000936.1:0-2405 GCA_035318565.1 Polyangiaceae bacterium | reverse complement strand
CGTGCCGCACGCGTGCCTCTGGTTGGCTCGGTTGAAAGAGCGTTTACACTTAGGGCACTTCCAGGTCGGCATGGGGCGCTCGAGGCGCGAGCATGCTACGCCTCTCGTCGAAATGAAGCACGGCTCTCGCTTGTCGGTGCGAATCGCGGTGATGGCAATCGCCGTCACGGGTCCGCTCGCTTGCGAGCAGAAGTCACCCAAGCCAGAGCCGGCGCGGGTTTCCCCCGGAAAAACCATGGAAAACATTTACGCCTTCGAAGCCAAAGACATCGATGACCGTCCCGTCCGTCTGGAGCAGTACGCCGGCAAGGTCCTCTTGATCGTGAACGTCGCCAGCAAGTGCGGCTTCACACCGCAGTACACAGGACTCGAGAAGCTCTACCGCGCCCACCAAGCGCAGGGTCTGGTGATCCTCGGGTTCCCCTGCGATCAATTCGGGAACCAGGAGCCGGGCACGGAGGCCGAGATCAAGGAGTTTTGTTCCACGAAGTACGAGGTCACGTTTCCGATATTCTCGAAGATCGAGGTCAATGGCCCGAACGCGCACCCGCTCTATCGCTTTCTGCGCCAGGAGCAGAAAGGCAGCTTCAGTCGCGACATGCCCGGCGCCGAGCGGCTCTACGATCACCTGGAAAAGAGCCGTCCGGACCTGCTCGGCAACGACTCCGTACGCTGGAACTTCACCAAGTTCTTGATCGATCGCAAGGGCCGCGTAGTGAAGCGCTTCGAGCCGGTTCACACGCCGGAAGCCATCGAGCGCGACGTGGTGGGATTGCTGGCCGCGAAGTAGCGGAGAGATAGCTCAGCGCCGCCCCGCTCATTTCCGTTCGGTGAGGATGGTTTCTCCGCGCGCCAGCATACTGACGAGCGAGGCGATCTTCCTCGCGCGTCCAGCGGGCGTCTTCATGTTGTTCGTGCGGAACGCGAGCGCGAACAGGCTTTGTCGCCCCAGTGTTCGGAACGTCTCGTTCGCCCTTGGGTTGGCTTCGATGGCGGCGCGTAGGTCCTCGGGAATGGTGGCGTGGCTCACGCTGCGCATGGGAGCGTACGCAGTGTCCCAGCGGCCGTCCGCCTTCGCGGCGTCCACCTGGCGTTGCCCATGTAGCGTCATGCGACCCGCTGCGCTGAGCCGCGCGACGTGCTCCCTGTTGATCTGGCTCCAGATGCTCCTGGCTTTGCGCGGTGTGAAACGCTGCAAAAACGCCAGTTCGTCGAAGGCCTTGCGGATGCCGTCGATCCAGCCCCAGCACAGCGCAACGTCCACGGCTTGCGCATGGGTGATCGTCGGCTTTCCCGAATCCTTCTTGTAAATCTTGAGCCAGATCTCGGTCTCGCGCGCGTGGTTCGCCCCGAGCCAGGTCTCGAACGCCGCTTGCGTGCGAAAGCTCTTTATCTTCTTCGGATTGGGAACGATCGGCGCCATGACGAAACACATTACGCCGCGAAGACGGCCCAGGCCTTGTCCTCGCCGACGATGATGCGCCGCCAGATTTCGACCAGGGGAGTTGGGGGCTCCGGGTCTGTCATGTTCTGCGAGCTTCAACGTAGCAGCAACGCTCTGGCTTCCCCAAGGCCAAGAAAGGGAGCCCGCTGCTCTTGACCCTCCCGCAACGGGAGACCGCATACCAGGGGACATGACTGCATTGCGAAGCCTGTTTCCCGATATCTGCACCCACGACGTCAAGGCGTGCGTGGACTTCTACGCCGCGCTGTTCGGCTTCCGCCCGGTGTTTCAAGCCGACTGGTATGCCCAGCTCGTGGCACCCGAGAACCCAAGCCTGCAGATCGCGTTCGTGGAGCAGGGCCATGGCAGCGTTCCGGAAGGGCATGGATTGGCCCCGCGCGGCGTCCTTGTTACCCTCGAGGTCGATGACGTGGATGCTCTGCATGCACGAGCGCTCGAGCTCGGCCACGCGATCACCTACGCGCTCAAGAGCGAGGTGTGGGGGCAGCGACACTTCATGCTGCTCGATCCGAACGGGCTCCTCGTCGACGTGGTGCAGCTCATTCCGCCCAGCCAGGAGTTTCTGGAGGAGCACGGACTCGCGTAAGGGCAGCGCGTGATCGGGGAGACGCTGATGCCGATCGGGCGCTTCTCCAAGAGCTGCCGGCTCAGCATCAAGGCTCTGCGACACTATGACGAGCAAGGCTTGCTCAGGCCCGCGCATGTCGACCCGCAGACGGGGTATCGCTACTACACGCGTGGCCAAGCGCGCGAGGCCGTGCTGATCGGGATGCTGCGTTCGCTCGGTATCGGGGTTCCCGCGGTTCGCGAAATTCTGAACGCTGGCAGCGAACACTGCGCGGACCTGCTCGCGCGCGAAGAGGCGCGGGTGGCGCGTGAATTGGCGCGCACGCAGGCGTCACTCCACTCGCTCCGCCGCCTGCTTCGCGAGCGCAGCCTC
>DATHEN010000935.1:0-7534 GCA_035318565.1 Polyangiaceae bacterium | reverse complement strand
CGGACAGAGCTCCGACGACTGCGGCAACCGCCAGCGCCGAGCGTAAGCGCTCGACGCTGCTGAGCGCGGCCATCGCAGGCAGCACCGCGAATGCAAACACCGGCAGTGCGCCGATCGCGCGCGTGGCCACCGACACCTCGGCGGCCACGAGCACCCAAAAGAGCAGATCCAGGAAGCGAACGGGCAGGCCTTGAACTCGCGCGCCTTCCGGGTCGAAGCCGGCGAACACGAGACCTTTGTAGAAGACTCCGAGCACGATCAGCACCACGGCACCGACCGCGGTCACGAGCGACAGATCCACTGGCCGTACCAGCACGGCGGTTCCAAACAGAATCGCCGAAATGTCATGAGCCTCCTGCGTGATGCGATCGCTCACCAGGATCGCAGACGCGGACGCGCCGATGTAAGTGAACCCGAGCAGAGTTTCCTTCGGTAGCCGGAAGCGTTCGTAGCGCCCCGCGAGCAGCATCGTGGCCAAGAGCGCAAGAACGAAAGCGCCGACGACGGGATGCAGCGCGACATCGAAGCGCAACTGCAACAAGAACGCCAGTGCCACTCCGAGCCCTGCACTTTGGCTCACTGCCGCCGTCACGAACACCGCACGCCTCAGCACCACGAAGACACCCAACACACCGAGCACGAGACCAGCCAGGACGCCGCACAGGATCGGATCCTGATAGAGCCCGAGATCCCAACCTGACGCGAACTCGTCCCAGCTGGGCATGCCGACGTGGTCGTGAGGTGAGTGGTCGGCCTCGTGCGGGGGGTGATTGCTGCCCTGGGCAACCTGGGGCCGAGACGTGTGCGCCTGTTCGCGCAGCAGGTCGTCGAATTCGCGACCGAGCTCGCCTTCCGCGCTGCTCGACGGCACAGCGGCGGGGGCGCTAGTCGAGCTTTGCATGGCGCTCCGTGGCCAAGCTGCCCGCGTAGCGATCTCGAAAAACCTGATTCGAAAACACGTCCTCGCACGACCCCACAATCACGGCCTTGGCGTCACGATCGAGCAGCACGGCCCGATCGGCAAAACTGCGAGCCAGCCCGAGGTAGTGGCTCACCACCACGATCGCCAGGTTTTGTCGCTTGCGTAGCTCGTCGAGCAGCTCGAACGCCTCACGCTCTGCGATCACGTCCATCGCGGACGTCGGCTCGTCCAGAATCGTCAGCTCGGCGTGGGATGCCGCGATCCGCGCGAACAGCACGCGTTGTTTCTGACCTTCGGACAGCTGCCGGAAGGGCCGCTCTCTCAAGTCCGCCACACCCATTTCAGCAAGCGCTTGCTGCACCTGCTCTGTGCGGCCGTGCTTGGCAAGGCCGAGAAAAGACCAGGCGCGCTCGGCGCCCATCGCCACCACCTCGCGCGCCAACAGAGGGTAGAGCTCATCCAAAGTGCTGCGCTGCGGCAGATAAGAGACGCGTAAACCCGCGGCCCGAAGCACGCTGCCGCGAATCGGCGGGGCCAGCCCTAGCACGGTGCGAAGCCAGGTCGTCTTGCCCGATCCGTTTCGGCCGATCACCGCCCAGAACTCGCCTCTGCGAATCGACAGATCGATGGCCGGCAAAATGGCGCGACCCGCGTGCCCGACTTCGAGCCGAGCGCACTCCACCAGCGCGTCGCGCTCGGGCGCTGAGTCATCGGTGGCCGAGTCCTGCGCGGTGACCATCAGTGCGAATGGAGCCGTAGCTCACTTTGCGCGAGCCCGTCCAACACAGGCTCGCTTTGCGGCGCTTGTGGATCGACCCAATCGACGCGTCCGTCGGCGGCCAAACTGGCAAAATCGAGCCCGTCGAGCAGCGTGCTCGACACGATCAGCTCCACGTCCACCTCGATTGAATCAGGCGAATCGCGATCGATGCCGAGCTGCGCTCGTCCCTGGAACGGCGCCGAGAGCTCGAAATCGATGGCCAGGGGCAGTCCGGCTTCCGGCAACTCGACCTGCGCGGGCCCTTCGTGGACGGTGCCGCGCAGGCTGAAGGAGCGAGCGCGCAGCAGCACGCGCTCGATCACCACGCTCGGTAGCTCACGCGAGGGCAACACGTCGCTTCCCAGGAGCACGCCGCCGGCGATCAAATCTGCAGCGCCAGCGACGGGCACGCGCACGACGGCTGCGTACGCAGAGCCGGAAGAGGCCAGCTCGCGCTCGATCTCCGCGTACTCCACGAGACGGCCGTCGTCGCTGTGGCAGTGACCCGCGTGACACAGCGAGTAGCCGGGTGGAGGATTGCTCGGATCGAAGCCGGAGCTCGTGTCATCCACACCCTGCTGGAGCACCAGCTCTTCGAAATGGAGCTCTGCCGACGCGAGCTGCACGCGGTAACCGAGATCGGTGCGCCAATTGCCGGGACCCAGCTCATGGAAGGCCGAGGGCTCGATATGCGCCTTGAGCTCCACTTCCTCGAGCGTCGCAAAGCCGCCGCCCTCACCCCAGGTGCACGCCGGCGTACACGCGGCGCAGGCCAGCAGAGCCAAACGAGACAGTTTACTCATAAGGCATCGTCCAGACGCTTCACGATCTCGCTCATGAAGGCGACGTAGCTTTGACCCGCAGGAAAATTCGGCATGCCGGGCATCTGAACCAACGTCGCTCCCACCTTCTTGGCGATCAGCCGGGAGGTCGTCGTCGGATACCAGCTCTCCTGCAAGATCACGCGTACTTTGTGCTCGCGAGCAACGCCCACTACATGGGCGACGTGCCGGGGGTTGGGCGGGATGCCGGGCCTTGGCTCGATCGTTTCAACCACCTTCAGGCCCAGCCAATCCGAGAGGTAGCCGAGAGACTTGTGATACGTCACGATCTCTGCGCCGCGCGCGCTGGCAAGGCGCTTCTCCCACACTTCGCGCGCCTTGCGCAGCTCCGCCAAGAACGCTCGCGCGTTCTCGAGGTACGCATTCTTCTGCCGCGGATCGAGCGTGGCCATGCGTTTGGCGATGCCCACTGCGACGCGCTCGACGGCACGCGGGTCCAGCATGTAGTGCGGATTGCCCGCGGGGTGCACGTCGCCCTGAGCGCGATCCACTTTGCCGCTCGGTCGTTCCAGTAACTCCACGAGGCTCGAGCAATCGAGAAACCCAGGCGCTCCCGGCTGTATGGCGCCGTTGCGCGATCCGACCTGCAAAGTCGCTAGCCAGCCCACTTCCAGATCGGCTCCCGTGACGAGCAGCAGATCGGCGCGTGCCAGGTCGAGCGCCAAGTGCGGCCGCGGATCGACGAAGTGCGGATCCTGGGTATGCAGAGCCAGAGCCGTCACTTTCACGTGCTCTCGCCCCACCGCCTTGCTGATTGCCGCAAGATCCGGAGTCGTGGCGACGACGGTGAGCGCCTGCGCGGCCGGCGCAAGCGAAAGCCAAGCGCAAAGGGCGACTAGCACGCTCAAAACTCGCTTCACTGGGGACCTCCTGTACTCTCAGAAAGCATGGGCACCGTGGGCGCCCGTGACCAGCTCGAGAGCCAGAAATGCCGCCCAGATTCCAGAGCGAAACCCGGGCATGTCCCTCGAGCCTTGCAGGCGCAAACGAGAAAACTCACTCGGCCAGAACGTCAGATTGCTGCTGATTCGATGACGCGACTCGGTCCATTCCGAATCGAGCGGATCGCCCACGAACACCGCGCCCGAGGAGTCCAGAGCCGGCGACCCGTACTCGTAGCGGGCGGCCGTGCCCCAGCGCTGCGCAAAACGCCAAAACACTTCGGCGTAACCGCTCACGTCGTGCAAGAGCTCGCCCGGCAGCTGACGCCGTCGATAGAACCATTCGCTCTGCAGAGACACCACGTTGAAGCTCGCCGTGGTGATCGGCTTGTACTTCAAATACAGATCCGTTCCGTACACGTCGGTACGGTTGTCTCGGCCGCTCGCGTTCGGCCCGAACGCGCCCGAAACGCCGAACAAGAACGAAAGATCCTCCGACAACGGGAAAAACTGCTTGATCGCCGTGACGTAGAGCAGGTCGTCAAAACTCTCCACACCGAGGTCGTCAGCACCGAAGAAGCTGCGCATCGTGCCTTCGCCGTCGGCGCGCGTGCTCGAGACCACTACTTCCACGTACCAGGGCAGCGGCGTGAGCCAGGACACTTCGATGCCGAGCCCGCGGTTGCCCTCACCTCCGAAGATGCGGCCGAGCGCAAACGGTTGGTCGACGAAGTTCCAGGCATGCGGATGTGTCGAGTTCAAGCGCCCGAAACGCGTCAAAAATTGACCTGCGCGCGCCTGCAGGCCGAGCGGCAGGTTCAACGTGGTCCCGTACGCCTCTTCGATTTCCACGCCGCTCAAGGCAAAGACCAGGTTCGCGTCGAAGCGAAAGTACGGATCGACGCTGCTGCCGACGGCGAGCTCGAGCTGCTGAAGATTGAACCCGGTCTCGCTGGGATCGTGAGCGCCCGTCTGCAGGTGCTCGTCGTCCGAAAAGTAGGCAGCCGCGAAGTCGGCGATGAACGACAAATCGGGATTCAGCGAGCCGCCGCCGGCGGGCGCAGGCTTTTGGGGCGCAGGCGTGGCACCCGCTTCCGCCGCGGTCTTTTCATCCGCGGCGAGGGCGGCCTCGATCTCCTGGTGGTCGGGGTTGCGCGGCTCCGAAGCCGGCTCGCGGGCAGCGGCGGGCGGCATGTCCGCGTTCGGTTGCGCCCACGCCACATTCACCCCACACACCAGGGCCAGAAACAGCTGGAGCGCGTGAAAACGGCTTGGGGCGTTGCGGATGCGCATGCGAGTGCGAACGGCCCGAGGCCGTCTCGAGGGCGCGAGTCGACCACAATCGCAACTCAATTGCAATAGAGACGCGGTTGCGAATGCCCGCGGTTGCGAATGCCCGGTGCGAGCTGGCGCGCCCGGGTTCCACTCCACTCGGAGTGGAAGGAGCTGCCGTAAAGTCCCCGAGGCGCCTGAAGACGCCTTGACTGAAGGGCGCCCTTATGGATTACTCCGTCGCCCCTCGGTGAGGGCTATCCCCATGAAGCGCACTTTCCAGCCTCACAATCTCAGCCGCCTCCGCACCCATGGCTTCCGCACTCGCAACAGCACGAAGGGCGGACAGCAGGTTTTGAAAGCCCGCCGCCACAAGGGCCGCTGGCGTCTGACGGTTTCGACCTACCAGAAGTAAAAGGCGTGCCGGGCGCTTTCCCCGCTCAGGAGCGGGTCCGTAAGCGCTCGGAATACCTGCGGATTCAAACGAATGCCCGGCGTGTGTTCACGCCGCATTTCGTTTTGTTGCTCGCGCTCCGGCCTAACCCAGCGCCGGCCGGCTCCAGTGGCACCTCACCGGCGTGCGCGCGGCTCGGAATCACGGTTTCGCGCCGCGTGGGCAACGCGGTGACGCGAAATCGCGCCAAAAGGCTGATCCGCGAGGCGTTTCGTCAGACGCGCGATCTGTGGCAACCGGGGTTGGACGTGGTCGTCATCGTGCGCCAGGCTCTGGCGGGCATGAAGTGCCCGGACGTGGTCGAGGAATGGCGCCGGGCCGCGCGCTCCATTGAGCTGCGGTCCCGCGAAGCCCGCCACGCGCTGGCGCTGGCGGCAAAGGGATCCGCTGAGCCTTGAAAGCGAGCCCTTCGGCGTATTCGGGCCGGGTGCAACAACCGCGGGCCGGCATGCTAAAGACTCCGCCCGCCAAGTGAAGAACTCGTGCTGGCCCGGCTTCTCATTTTTCTGATCCGCGTCTATCAAGGGACGCTCTCGAGGCTGCTCGGGCCAGTTTGCCGGTTCGAGCCTTCGTGTTCCCGGTACGCCGTTAGTTGTTTGGAGCACCACGGAGCCCTCCGCGGTAGCTGGTTTGCGATAAAGCGCCTTCTGCGCTGCCATCCCTTTCATCCGGGCGGTTACGACCCTCCTCCGCTGCCCGCGCTGCGCAAAGGGGCCGGCCCCTGAGCCGCCACAGCAAGGTACAAGAGCTAGAAAAATATGGAACGAGCAGGACTCTCGCGCTGGCTGTTGATCGGCCTCGCTGTTTTTCTGGCACTTCAGTTTTTGCCCGGCCTGTTCGGCGGCGGAAGCGACACTCAGCAACCGCTTGCGTTGGAAGGAACGCGCGCGCCCGAACAGCGCAAGCCGGAGCGCTACTGTGACATCTGGACGGGGACATACCGCGCGCAGCTCTCCACGCGCAGCGCATCGCTGAAGCGCTTCGAGCTACTGACGGCGAAGTACAAGAAGGCGGGCCAGCCCATCGACTTGTCGACCACGCCCGACGTCGAGAACCGCCGGCAACTGCTGTTTCACTGGCGCAACGAGGCCGTCGCCGGAGCAAAGGATCCGAACTGGCAGGTGGACTACGACCTGCTCGACTACGACCTCGTCAGGACCGACGGAAGCAGCTGCGAGTTTCAGTACCGCGACGAGAAAGTGGAAATCACCAAGACGATTTCCGCCACCCCCCGCCCGTACGAGCTCGAGGTGCGCGCGGTCGTAAAGAACCTGTCCCAGGGCAAGCTTCGCCACGCCCTCTCCGTGCACACGACCGCCTGGCGCAAGACGTCCGAGGTCGAAGGCAAGATGTTCACGGTCAGCCCGTTCATCACGCACGTCGAGTGCGTGCTTCAGAATGGAGACACGACCCGCCTCAACGTCCCCGATTTCGAGCCCGACAAGTTCAAGAAGCCCGAGTTCACCAGGGGACCCGTCAACCCCGGCGATTGGTTCCAGGTGGCGGGCGCTCCGGACGGGGCAGCCATCTCCAACGCCTACTTTTCGCACGCGGTCTTACCCAAGACGAGTCCGAAGCCGCCCACCTGTCAGCTCCAGATCGAGGAGCGCTGGGACAGCTCGCACGGCAAGAAGAAGTCTGCCGACCCGAACAACGGCGCCATGTATCGCGCGCGCCTCGCCTACCCCGTGACGGAGCTCGCGGCGGGCCAGACCGTCTCGTACTCCGTGCAGAGCTACATCGGCCCGAAAGAGCGCAACTTGCTGGCTGCAGCGGGCGGCGGCGGCCACAACACGGACGAGCTCATCGACCTCGGCTTCTTCTCGGCGATCGCCAAGGTGCTCGTCGCGTTCCTGCTGCAAGTTTACAGCGTCATTCCGAACTGGGGCATCGCGATCATCATCCTGACGATCACCGCGCGCCTGCTGCTGTTTCCACTCAGCGTTCCGTCCATCAAGAGCATGATCAAGATGCGCGAGCTGAAGCCGCATCTCGATGCCATGAACGAGAAGTACAAGGACGATGCACAGGCCAAGGGGCTTGCCCAGATGGAACTCTGGCGCAAGCACAACGTGAATCCTCTGAAGGGCTGCTTGCCGCAGCTCGCGTCGATGCCGGTGTGGTTCGCGCTCTATACGACGCTGCAAACTGCAGTCGAGCTCTACAACATCCCGTTCCTCTGGTTCCCCGACCTGTCGCGGCCGGATCCGTACTACATTCTGCCGTTCATCATCGGCGCTACGTCCTTCATGCAGCAGAAAATCATGCCCATGCAGGGTGACCCGATGCAGCAGAAGATGATGATGTACTTCATGCCCGCCATGTTCACGGTCTTCATGTTGTTCCTACCGGCGGGCCTCGGCGTATACATGTTCACGAACGGCGTGCTCGGCATCGTGCAGC
>DATHEN010000934.1:0-2063 GCA_035318565.1 Polyangiaceae bacterium | reverse complement strand
CAAGGTGCTCCAGTAAAGAAACGGTCGTGCGCGCCGGCTTCACGCTGGCGCGCACGACTACGCGTTCGCAGACTCCTTCGGGCGCGGGCGTCAGTTCAGTCAGTACGCGTATGGGATCACTTCACACGCTTCCCTCTGTCCGTACCAGCGCATCAGCCTCGTGCGCACGCCGCCTTCGTCCGGGTACTCGATCAATGCGTAGGTGAGGCCGCTGTCCTGCCCCAGGTACTGCAGGTTCAGGTTGATCATCTTGGTCCACGTTCCCGTGTTCACCATCAGCTTGGAGTCGGGGAGCATGCGGTAACGGGGGGCGTGGCTGTGACCGACGATCAAGGTGTGGACTCCGCGTAGCTTCTGCAGGTAGCGGGTCGCGGCTTCGTCGTAGCCGCCCATGGCGAGCACCTCTTCGCGCAACACCTGCGGCAGCGTGCGGAAGCGTTCGGTCCAGGCGCGCAGCGCGAAGATACGGCGGCGCAGCAGGTGAATGCCGGCGCGCCACAGGAAGCGGACCGCGAAGCGTGGGTCGAGCACGAGTGAGCCCAGCACGAACAAGCTCAGCGGTTGGATGCGATCGATGTTGCTGCGCAGCTCCTTGGCGGGGTTGAGCACCTCGAGGATCCAAAGGCTGCCGTAGGGCAGGGCCAGCACGCTGCGCCCGTCGCTCAAGGTCCTGACCATGCGCGTGTAGTCCACGCGGTGGATGCGTTCGAACTGATGGCCGTGGCGGATCTGGATCCCCTCCGGCAAGTAATAGGTGTCGCCGGCCGTGATGAAATGAACGCGCTCGGCCAGCTCGCCCGGCGACACGTAGCGCTTGAACAGCTGCTGCGGCTCGCGGAACCACATGTCGAGGTCGTGGTTGCCCGGCAGGTACACGATGCGCCGGCGTTTGCCCGCGATGAAATGCCGCAGGGCGTGCACGAACTTGGGGTGCCCTTCCAGACAGCGGCGCAGCTTCTCGACCGCGATCTCTTCGGTGATCTCGGTCGGCCAGCCACCCTCGATTTTGACCTTGAGCAGATCGAAGATGTCGCCGTTGAGGATCAGCTCCAGCTCGGCTTCGGCGCCGGCTTGTGCCTCGTAAAAGGCGATCAGTTCAGCGAAGCGGTCATCCTCGAAGAAGTCTTCGTGCGGATTGAGCCGACCGCTCTCGGCACCTGTCCCCAGGTGCAGGTCGCTGACGACGATGCGCAGCAGCTTCATAGAGGTACGACGGGCGGTGGGGTTGCCTGAGCGCGGGTTATTGCGGACACTGCAGCGTGGACGCGCCGCCCCTGAAGAGTTGCCCAGGCTGGAACGCTGACTTCACAGCTGATTTCGCACTGGGCTCGAGGGGAGCGACCCGGGGAAGAACGTCGCCAGGCACGACCATAATACGGGGGCGGGCGTGACGCGAAAAGCGAGCGGCTACTTGCCGTTGAGCGTGCAGTGGCCGGTCGTGGTTACGGTGCTCTTGGTATTGGCCGCGTGCAGCCGCCCGGAAGAGCTCGACCCTGGCGCGAGCGACCCGCCGGACAAGGTCGACGACTCGAAATCCGGTGCCGGGATCAAGCCGCCGACCGGGATCGTACCCACGTTTCCCACCACCGGCATCAACGCCAAGACCTTGACCGTCACCGGCATCAAGCCCGCGACGGGGCCGTTTCTGGGTGGCAATCAAGCCATCGTGCGCGGCAGCGGTTTCACGGACAAGGCGCTGGTGTTCATCGGCGGGCGCATGGTCCAGCCGCGCGACACCGTGCTGCAAGACCGCAACTCGCTCGCCATCGTGCTGCCGGCGGGCGAACCGGGGCCGGCTGACGTTCGGGTCGAGATCACGGACGAAGAAGGCAAGCTGGTCGAGGCCAACCGCGAGGCCGCGTACACGTACAACCGGATGCTGCTCGAGCCGACCGAAGGCTCCACGGCGGGCGGCACCTCGGTCCTGATCACGCTCGACGGCGCGGTGCTCGACGTCGATGCGAGCATCGCGTTCGGCAACAAGCCGTGCACGGGTGTGCGCGTGATTTCGCCCAGCCAGGTGCGCTGCAAGACCCCCGCGGGCGGCGTGGGCATTACCGACG
>DATHEN010000933.1:0-26085 GCA_035318565.1 Polyangiaceae bacterium | reverse complement strand
TTGGTCTCTTGTTATCAAGAGCTCGGGTTGGGATCGGCCGAGCCCACGCTGGCGGTCACTCGGGATGGCACGGTGACGTACGCTCCGGTGTTCACGAATCAGGGTGTCGGGCTGCACCAATCGCGGGATCACGGAAAGACGTGGACGACGATCATTCCGAAGTTTCCCGATAACGGCTCGCACGGGCGCATGCAGCCCTATCTGTGGCGTGATCCGGAGACGGATCGCATGTTCCTCACCACGACGACGCTCGGTTTCACGGGCGGGGATACGAGTCCTTCGACGGCGACCGCGGGCTACGACATGACGCGCACGTCGGACAACTGGAAGACGTACACGTATTCGAACGTGGCGCTCGAAACGTCGGACTGGCTGAAGATGTACGCGGGACCGCCGGTCACGAGTCAAACGCAGGGTTACCCGAATGTAATTTACATCTCGGCTCCTTCGCCGATCTCCACCATTTTGGGCGAGTATCAAGCGGTGTATAAATCGCTCGACGGCGGCGCGTCGTGGCAGCAGGTAGGGGGCAAACAGCTGAGCTTGCGCATCGCCGATCACCCGAATTGCGCGCCGGAAAATTGGGTCATTTACGGCAACGGCGGAGTGGGTCCGGATGGCTCGGTCTACATCAGCTTGCATCGCTGTGGCCGGCTCGCGGTGGCCATCAGCCGCGACGAAGGCAACACCTGGAGCATGGTCGAGGTGCCGGGCACGGCGCTCTTGAAGTACCAGGGGTTGCTGCAGATGATCGGGCGCGCCAATGCGCTGCTCACCGAGCCGCTCGCGATCGATTCGGAGGGCAACATCTACCTGGTGTGGCCCGACGAACCCGGGCTTTTGCGGCTGTCGATCTCGCGTGACAAGGGCCAAACTTGGAGCGCGCCGGTCGTGATTTCGGCGCCGTCGGTCAAGTACGCAGTGTACGGCGGCGTTGCGATTCGCAAGCCGGGTACGCTCGCGATTGCCTACTACGGCAGCGAGCTGGGGCAGCCGGGGCCATTCGACGGCTACATCGCGGAGACCACGGACGCGCTTGCGGCCGAGCCGAGCTTCGTTTCTGCACGCGTGAACGACCCGGCCAAGCCGCTGTCACCCGTGCAGTTCGACGTGGGCTACGCTCGGCTCTTTTCCGGTGGAGATCTGCACGAGATCGTCAAACCCGAGTACGCTCCGAATGGGGACATCTGGGCCTCGTTCGCGCGCGACATGTGCCCCGGTTTGGGCGCAGAGCTGGAAAACTGCGGCTGGGACGTGACCGCGAACACGAATTCGTTCTACCAGGCCGCCGTAGGCCGGCTCGTACATCGCTGAGATCTGGCTCGCGATTCAGCCTGGCCTTGCGATCGGGCCCGAGCCGGGAAAAGCTTCACGCTCGCTTCCGGGAGGGCGCGGTGAAGCATGCCGGAATTCGAGCCGCCTACAGCCAGTGACGACGCCCACCCCGTGCTCGATCCGCTCGCGCACGGGCGGCGCTGTTGCGAGCGGCGGGCCTGGGCCGAAGCCTACGAAGCGCTGCGGATCGCGGACAACACCGCCGAACTCGAGCCCGCGGATCTCGAGCAGCTGGCGTTGTGCGCCTATTTGCTCGGCCTCGATGCGGAGTACCTGAAGACGCTCGAGCGGGCCTTTCACGCCTACGTGGAATCAGGGAAAGCGCTGAAGGCTGCGCGCTGCGGGTTCTGGATTGGCCTGCGTCTGCTCTTCCGCGAGGAAGCGGCGCTCGCCAGCGGCTGGCTCGGCCGCGCGCAGCGGCTCGTCGATGCCGAAGAGCGCGAATGCGTCGAGCAGGGCTACTTACTCCTGCCGCGCATCGAGCAGCAAGCCCTCGGGGGCGAGCTCGACGCGGCATGGAGCGGCGCCGTTCGTGCCATCGAGATCGGTGAACGTCTGGGAGAAGCCGATCTGATCGCGACGGCGCGGCATGTCCAGGGACGGATCCACATTCTGCGCGGCGAGGTTCGGCAGGGTTTGAGCTTGCTCGACGAAGTGATGGTGTCCGTGACGGGAGGCGAGCTGTCTATCCTGATCACGGGGCTCATCTATTGCAGCGTGATCGATTGCTGCCAGCTCGTCTATGCGCTCGATCGTGCGCGCGAATGGACGAACGCGCTCGCGGCGTGGTGCGAGCAGCAACCCGACATGGTGACGTTCAGTGGTGTGTGTCGAGTCCATCGCGCAGAGATTCTGCAGCTGCGAGGCGCCTGGGCAGACGCCATGACGGAAGCGCGGCGTGTTTGTGAGCGCAGTCAGGCAATCAGCGCGCAGACAACGGCCGCGGCCTGCTATCGGGAAGCCGAGCTGCACCGCCTGTGCGGTGACTTCGAAGCAGCAGAGCAGGCCTATGGCCGCGCGAGCGAGCACGGTCAGGAGCCGCAACCCGGCTTGTCGTTGTTACGGCTCGCTCAGGGGCGTATCGACGTAGCCGCCCGCTCGCTGCGGCGGATTCTGACCGAGACCGGGGACCCGTTGCTGCGCGCCAAGTTTCTTCCGGCGTACGTCGAGATCATGCTCGCCCACGGGGACGTTCCCGCGGCGCGCGCGGGCAGCGCGGAGCTCTCGGAGCTCGCCAAACGCTTGGGTTCGGCGGTCCTCGACGCGCTGGCCGCTCATGCCGAAGGCTCCGTGGATTTGGCAGACGGAGACGCGCATGCGGCGCTCCGTAACCTGCGGCGTGCCGCGCCGCTCTGGCAGCAGGCCGAGGCTTCCTACGCCGCGGCGCGCGGCCGCGTCTTGATCGGGCTCGCGTGCCGCGCGCTCGAAGACGACGAAGGCGCACGCTTGGAGCTTTCCGCCGCCGGGAGTGTTTTCGAGAAGCTGGGCGCTCTGCCGGATGCACGTCAGGTGCAAAGCTTACTTGCCGCGAGACCGGCGCCGGCTGCACACGGCTTGACTCCGCGTGAGCTCGAGGTGCTGCGCTGGATCGCTTCGGGCAAGAGCAACAAGGAAGTCGCGCGCGCGCTGTTCCTGAGCGAAAAGACCGTGGAGCGCCACGTCAGCAATATCTTCCAAAAGCTCGATGTTCGCTCGCGGACGGCGGCCACGGCTCATGCATACGAACACAAGCTGATTTGAAGCTTGCTCGGTGAGGGGAATCCCTCAGACGATCGGGGATCGAAATGGGGGATCGTCCCGAAGCGGGCGCCGCGCTCGGAGCTTAGGGTGATCGCCATGACCACCCAATACGATACGGCCAATCAGCAACGAAACAGCTCGGGAGCGCGGGAGCGATTGTTGCAATCGCTGCCTGTCCGGGAACGGCGCTTGGAGCTCGCGGGAGTCGAAACCGCGGTTCTGGAGGGCGGCGAGGGTCCGCCAGTCGTGCTGTTGCACGGTCCCGGAGCCTACGCCGCTCATTGGCTGCGCATCATTCCGGCGCTCGTCACGGAGCATCGGGTGATTGTGCCCGACCTGCCCGGCCATGGTGCTTCCACGGTCATATCGGGTGCCCTGAATGCCGATCGCGTGCTCGGATGGCTGGACGAGCTTCTGAAGGAAACGTGTACGGATCGGCCGGCGCTGGTGGGTCAGCTGCTGGGCGGGGCAATCGCGGCTCGCTTCGCCGTGGAGCACGGCGATCGCCTGCGCAGTCTGACCTTGATCGATACGTTCGGTCTTTCGGAGTTTCGACCGGCGCCCGAGTTCGCCGATGCGCTGACGCGCTTCATGACCGAACCCGACCCGCGCACGCATGACAACCTGTGGCGTTACTGCGCGCGTGACTTGAAACGGCTGCGCGACGCCATGGGCGAATACTGGTCACCGTTCGAGCAATACAACGTCGATCGGGCGCGGACGCCGAGCGTGCAGCGCGCTCTGCACGCCCTCATGGAAGCTTTTTCCGGGCCTATTCCGGAGCGCGATCTCGCGCGCATCACCGCGCCCACGGCGCTGATTTGGGGGCGATACGACATGGCAACAGCGCTCGAAGTCGCCGAGGCCGCCAGCGTGCGCTACGCATGGCCACTGCACGTCATCGAGGCGGCCAACGACGACCCACCCGTCGAACAGCCCGAGGCACTCATTCGCGTGCTCGCCGGGCTGATCAAGGCGAGCTGAAGCGCCGGAAGCGCAGATGTACCGACAAGGGATCCCTAAAAGTGCGCTGCGGCGCCTGCCCACCCGAGACGCCAAGCGCAGAATCGAGGTATAAACGCGCCTCAACGGGAGATCTGAATGCGTCTGTCCTTGCGTCTGTCAACTCTGCTGGGTTTGTTGCTGCTGAATGCGTGTGGGTCGGATGACAGCGAAGAGGGCAGCGGGTCCAGCTATCTGACGCCCGCGGCGCTGCGCGAGCTCGCGCAGCTCGGAGTCGACGAGTACCGCGGCAAAGCGCGCGTCACTGATGAAGTGACGCAAGGCGCGGCGAAGCGGGTCAGCTTCGATCCGGCGTCTGGGCCGATCTGCCTGCGCGGCGCACCTTACGCAGTATTTTACGTTGATCGGGGATCGGACAAAACGATGGTGCTGCTCGATGGCGGCGGCGCGTGCTGGACCGGGTTCTGTGCGGCCTCGGAAGAAGCCGATGCGACGCTTTCTGCAACGGGGCCAGCAACTCAAGATCCAGCGAACTACTTCGCGGATTGGAACGTGGTGTTTGCGCCTTACTGCGATGGCTCGGTGTTCGTGGGTGACAATGAGCTCACCGTGGATAGCGTGAAGCGTTACCACCGCGGGCGGCGGAATCTCGCCGCAGCCTTCGATGTTGCCGAGCAGCACTTCGGTGACTCGAGTCAGGTGCTTCTGGGCGGGTTCAGCGCGGGTGGCTACGGCACTCTGCCCGGCATGATCATCGCTCGTCTCACGTTCCCCGAAGCGGACCTGTTCGTGATGGATGACTCCGGGCCCGGTGTTCAGAATCCGCAGCAAGGCGATCAAATCCAGCAGCGGCTGACGGATTGGAAGTACGACGAGATCATTCCGCCGAGCTGCACTGGGTGCGAGGCTGGACACGGCCAGCTCTCGCAGATGTTCTCCTGGATGATCAAAAACGACAGCAACGTGCGGGTCTCGCTGCTCAGCTACTACCAGGACCAAGTGATCGGCGTCGTGTTCAATGGCTTCGAGCCGGCTGAATACGAGCAAGTGCTGAAGGCGGAAACGGGAAAGGTCCACGATGCCTACGCGGATCGCTTCAAGCGCTACATGTTGCCGGGCGCGGAACACGTGCTCTCCGACGAGTGGCTGACGATGACCGCGGACGGCGTGAAACTTTCGGACTGGGTCGCGGCGATGGTGCAGGGTGACGACAGCGTGTGGAAGGACTTGCTCGCGAGCGGGCCGTGACGCCCAGCGCGGCTATTCGTACCAGATTTCGATTTCGTAGCCGTCCGGGTCGGCCACGTACGCAAACGGATAGCCCGGGCTGAACTCGCCGCGTCGCAGCAGCGTGCCGCCCGCGCGTTCCACCTCTGCCACGGCTTGGTCGATGTCGGCGGCATTCACCAAGCGAAAACCGAAGTGACTCAGGCCCCCGAGCCTACCGGCGGACTCGGGATCGCGTTCGAAGGCGATCACGTCTGCGGGGCCCGGGCCCTGCACTTGAATGCTCGCCTCGTCCCGGAAGTATTCGCGCACGCCGAACACGGCTTCGTAGAAGCGCAGCGAACGCTCCGGGTCGGCCACTGCCAGGTTGATGTGCGTGAGACCATGCGTCTTGATCACGTGGACCTGCTCTCGAGCTCAGGCGGTAAGGACGCGCCCGAGCCACTCTTCGAACGCGGAGGACGCGAAAAAGCGCCGCGCCAGATCGCTGCCATGGGACGTGAGCAGGCGGCGCGCGCCGTCGAGCAGGCCGAGCTCGGCCAACAGATCGTGCAGCGGACGTTCCCCCTCGGCCTCCAGATACGCGCGCACGTCGCCCTGGACGGTGTGGCGAACGAAATCGTGCGTGACGGCATGTGCGACAATGTCCGGGACGAATTTCAGAACCTCGCCGATGGGCAGCGCGTCCAGGTCCGCCTGCACTTCTGCAGCGGAAGTCTTCATGATACGCGCCACGGCGTGTTCTGCGATCTCTTGCACGAGCGCCTGTCCGTCCTTGCTGCGCATGCGCTCCTCGAGAGCGTCCCGAAACAGCTCGAGCGCAGCTCCCCCGAAGTCGCGCGCGGCTGCCTGGAGCCTCTTCTCGAGCTCCGCTCCGAAGCCGCCCATGGCGCTACGTCCAACGTCCACGAGCTTGCCGGTGCGTTTTTGGACGCCGCGCGTCAGGCGTTCCGCGAAGCCTCCGGACTCCGAGCTGCCGCTCGCGGCGCCGCCGCTGGTCGGGCCGACTCCAGGGATCGGTAATCGTTTCACGAAGTTCGCGAGCACGGACCCGAACACCGGGGACAACAAGCGACGCAGCAGCGTGGCATCGACGGCATCGCGTACCCATTCGAAGCGCGGCGGCCGCGTGGTGGTGATGAGCCGCTGGATCTCCGCCTGTGCCGGGGCAGGCACCAGCTCTCCGATGAGCACGCCCGAGCTGCGCGCGCCAGCCGAGTACCGCTCCCAGCCGGGCGCCACATGGCGCGTGATGATGCGCCCCAAACTTTCCGAAGTCAGCGCGCCAACGATGACCTGCTCAGCATCCAGCAGGTCCACGATGTCCCGGAGGCGTTGTGCCAGCACGAACTCGACGGCGCGGCTCACGCCGTCCATGCGAAGCTCGCTGGTCTCCGCGCTCAGGGCTGAAATGATGCGGTCGCGCTGGCTATTTTCCATGGGCTGATTGGCTCACTGAGAAAATACAGCATCGGAGCCCCGAGCGGGGATTCGGAGGTCGCTGATTGCCTCACACGAGCCGGAAGGCAGCCTTTGATGTAAAATGCTGGGGCGATGCGTGCGCCGGTAGCGCGAGTTGGGCTGCTCTTGACCGTAGCCTTTGCGGGGGCCGCGAGCTGCGCCGGCCGTCCATCCAGCTTGGACGCGAACGTCGGGTCATCGCGTACTCTCGTGGATACTTCGGCGCCGGCTACGGCACCCGCTGCGTCCGGCCAGGTGGCATCTGGCACTGCTCCCGCCGCTGCCGGAAGCGAAGTGCTCCCAGCCGCGCCCGCTGATCCTTGTAGCGCGGGTGCGGCGGCGTTGGCTCGGCCCGAGTGCCCCAGGCCCGAGGACTGGAGCGAAGCCACGCGTTCGCTCGAGGTCCGCGCGCTGTCCCACGTGCTGGCCGAGCCGCGGCGTCGATCGGAGTACATCGGCAAGGTGACGCGCGGGACCCGCGTGAGCTGGACGCGCATTTTGAAGGGCGGTGACACGCCCGAGGTGGACGTACGCTCCGCGCGGCGCGCCTGGGGTAAGCGTCAGCCTTGCGCGTACTGGGTGAATCTCGAGCCTGCCGGCTACCTGTGCAGCGATCAACTCGAGCCGTCCGCGCTGCCGCCGGAGGGTCGCCCCCAGCCGCAGGTGCGCGCGGGCGGCTTGTTGCCGTTCGCTTATTACGCCGTGCTGAACGACGCGACACCCACTTACGCAAGCGTGGACGACGTGCGAGCCGGGACGATCAAGAAGGAACTGTCCAAAAAGTTCATGGTAGTGGGTGGCGGCGCCGTGGATGTCGACGGCGTTACGTATCTGAAAACGGATCACGGGTTCGTCGATCAAGCGGCGCTCGGCCGCTATGGTGCTTCCGGCTTCTCGGGACTCGATCTGCGTGCGCAGCCACCAGCAGCCTGGCCGTTCGGCTGGCTAGTGAGCGCGCGCGGCGCCAAGACGCGCGTATTCCGCGAAGCCAGCAAGGACGCAGAGGTCGTGCGCCGCGCGGCGCGTCGGGAAGTCGTGCCGGTGCTGGAGGAGCGCGAAGGTTTCGTGCGCATCGGCGAAGCGGAATGGATCGAACGCGCCGGTGTTCGCATCGCGCGGCTCACCGAGCCCCCCACGGGTTTGCTCGACGCGCAGCAGTGGGTCGACGTCGATCTCGACGAGCAGGTGCTGGTCGCGTACGAGGGCCGAACACCGGTTTTCGCCACGCTCGTCTCCACCGGCCGCAACAAGCACGCCACGCCTCCCGCCACGTACCGAGTGCGCGCCAAGGCTGCGACAACGCCGATGATGGGCGGTGAAAAAGACAGCCCGGGCCGTTACGAGATCTCCGAGGTTCCCTGGGCCGTGCGCTTTCGTGATGGCTTGTTCATTCACACGGCCTACTGGCACGACTCGTTCGGCAACGTCGTGAGCCACGGCTGCGTCAATCTTTCGCCGCGGGATGCCGCGTTCGTATTCGCCTGGGTCGCGCCGAAGCTTCCCGACGGCTGGAGCGAGATCGAAGTGCCGCTCGGTACCGCGCCCATGGTGCGCATCCGCGACCGCCAGAACCCGACGCCGGTAGCGCACGACTACAGTACAGAAGAGCCCGAGCTTGCGGCCAAGGCGCCGTAGCTCGGGCTCGTCGACCCGCCGAACGGCGCGTTACCAGATGCGGCAGTAGCTCGGCGCACCGCCGGGCAGACCGCCGGCGTAAGGCTCCGGTGAAACCTTGTACGGGTGCGCGGAGAACCACGTCCACGCGAAGCCGCCCGATGAGAATGCGGTGGGGATGCGGTGGCCGCCGCCGTGATCGCACACCACGACGAAGTGCCCGAGCGGCTTCAGCTCGTTGGCCATGAGCTCGGTCTGAGTCTTGAAGTTGACGATGACCGTGTCGCCTGTTCCACCATGCGTGAGCACGACCGGCAGCTTGTTGTCGGGATCCTGGCGGGTGACCGGGAAGATCTTGCCGCCGGAGTACGAGATGCCCGTCGCGAGATAGTTGGAGCGTTCGTAGATCATGGCGCTTGCCTGTAGGCCACCTGCGCTCATGCCTGCAGTCCAGATACGGCGCGTGTCCACGCGCAGCTTCTCGATCGCGCAGGCCAGTACCTCGTCCGCCGTTTCGAAGTCTTTCTTGTACCAAACGCCGTTGCCCGTTCCCGCGGCCTCGATGCCGGTGCAACCGGGACAGGCGAGCTGCGGCTCAGCATAGAAACCGGCGATGACGCCGCCCGCGTTCGTCACGTTTTGGACGGCCGGACCGAGCCCAGCAGGAACCTCGAGTCCAGGATTGCTGCCGGTGCCGTGCCAATAGAAGATGACCGGACCGCCGCCGCCGCCGGCCCAGATGCGAACGCGCCGTCCGAGGAAGGACATATCGCCGTTCGTGAAGTTGGGGCACGCCTGGCGCGCACGCGGCAGATTCGTGGGAGCGGGCCCGCCGATCGGGCCGCCGCCGCCTTGCCCGCCGCCGCCTTGTCCGCCCGATCCGGCGCCGCCGCCGGGAGGGGGAGCGCCGCACGCTAGAACCGTCGCGCCGATGAACGCATAGAGGAAGTGGCTCTTCGTAGCTCGCATACGAGCCAGTGTAAGTTCACCGCATCACGAAGACTACCGTGAAGGCACGTGTGCGCGATGTTCGAGTTGCGCTGAGATTATTCGTCGCAGCTGAAACGAATGCTGCGATTCGGCAACCGGGCTTTTGCGGTCACGGCTGCTTCGGAATCGACACCCAGTAGTCGAGATCGAGCACGACGTTCGGGTGGTAAACCGGCTTGCCATCCTTCTCGATCTTGAGCGGGAAGGGTTCGCTCTTCAGGTCCAGATTCTTTGCGGCAACGAGCCGCAAGCGCAGCGCACCAACGGCGTTTTGCTCGGGGATATCGGCTTTGTCCAGGACCTCGCTCCAGGCGTACAGCGTGTCTCCGGCGAAGCTCGGATTGGCGTGTGCGCCGCCGTTCCAGGCCAGGATACCGAGCACATTTTCAAGGCCGTTGTACGAGAGGGAGCGCGCCAGGCTCACGATATGACCCCCGTAAATGAGCCGCTTGCCGAAGCGCGTGTTCTTGGCGGCGAAGTTGTCGAAGTGAACCTTGGCGGTGTTTTGATACAGCCGTGTCGCGAGCTGGTGCTCGGCCTCCTCGATCGTCATGCCGTCCACGTGATCGAGCCGCTCGCCCTTCTCGTAGTCCTCGAAGTAGGCGCGGCCGCCGGGGATCCAGGGCTCGTATTCGGCGAGCGTGAGTGAGCGCGGCAGCACCAGATCGCTGGCGCGGACCTCACGCGGCAACTCCGGGCTGTCGCTCGCGCCCGTAGGTGTCTTCGGGTCGCGCTTGTTCACCATGACCCAGCGGTAAAACTCGAGCACCTTCTCGCCGCGTTGGTTGGTGCCGGTCGAGCGGACCCAGACGACGCCGTTCTCGCCGTTCTTGTTCTCCTTCTTGCCGAGCACATCGGACACGGTGCGGAGCGTGTCGCCCGGATAGACCGGCGCCAGGAAGCGCACGGAGGCGTAACCGAGATTCGCGACCGCGTTCAACGAGACGTCATTCACGGTCTTGCCGAACACGACGTGGAAGGTGAGCAGGTCGTTGACGGTCTCGCGCTGGTAGCCGAGCGAGCGCGCGAACTCTGCCGAGCAGTGCAGCGGATACCGATCTCCGGTGAGCGCGATGTAAAGCGCCTGATCGCCCTCCGTGATGGTGCGCGGTACGGCGTGCACGAGCTTGGCGCCCCGCTGAAAGTCCTCGAAGAAATTTCCCGGATTGGTTTTTACGGCCATGGCAGGCGCGTTCTAGACCATGCCCGGGCCGTTTCAAAGGGCGTTCAGCGCGTTGCAAACTTGCCCGTGCCCGTGCCCGATGAGGCGGGTGAGGCTTTCCCTGACTTCTAACTCGCGAGCCGTTGCGCGAGCGGTACGGTGCGGGACTTTTGCTCGTCCCACAGCATGCTTTCCGGGAACACGAACTGGAAACGAACGCCCCGGCCGGTTTCGCTCCGCACCTCGATGCGACCGCCGGCGCCTTCCACGACGGCGCGCACGGCGCCGAGTCCGACTCCGCGGCCAGACGTGGCCGTGACTTCGGCGCGCGAGCTCACTCCGTCCACGAACAGCGCCTGCAGCAGCTCGTCGCGCGAAGCGTGCGGCAAGCCGAGCCCCTCTGCACGCTCCGCGATGCGGCTCTCGTCGATCCCGGGACCGTCGTCCTGAAGGCTGAGCACCACGTGCGCTCCTTCGTGTCGAACCGAGAGCGCGATCTGCGCGTGCTCGGGCTTACCCGACGCGCGCCGCGCTTCGGCGCTTTCCACGCCGTGGTCCACCACGTTGCGGACCACGTGCGCGAACACGCTCCAGAACGCGCGCCACGTGCCCGGCGGCAAGCGCAGGCGGGTCGGCTCACACGTGACCGTGATGTTGGGTTTGCCGAGACGCGCCCCGAGCGCGTGAATGTGTTCGGCCACCAGCGCGAGCCGGCTGGCGGCGGACTCGAACTTCCAGGACGCGCACAGCGCCTTCAAAGTGTCGTGATCGACGCGCCGGCGCAGGTCGTCCAGAAACGCGAGGTGTTCTGCCTGGGATAGCTGGATGTGTTGAGCCTGACCGACATCGCCGAACTTCGCGCGGACATTGGCGACCTCCCTCCAGAGCGCGCGGAGCTGCTGGCGCTCTGCAGCGCTCAGCGGGCGCGCGCATTCCGTCAGTTGATCTTCGAGGACGTGGCAGAAGTGCGTGACGCTCTGAATACCGAACAGCGCGCAGTTGCCTTTGAGCGTGTGCACCTGCCGCTTCAACTCCACGGCGTTGCTGCCGTCGCTGGCTTCGATGCCCTCGACGAGGCACGTCGCTTCGGCGAAAAACTCGTCGAAGGCGGTGCGATCGGCGAACCGCTTCTGGAAGATGCTCATCGTCTCGTGCTGTGCGCGCTCGGAACGTTCGCGCTGCACCCGCTCGGTGGCGTCGGTGATGACCACGACCATCTTGTGCAGCCGTTCGTCCTGGAAAATCGGCCGGTAAGCCAGCTCGAAGGTGTGTCCTTCGCGCTCCAGCAATGCCGGCAACTGCGCGACGCTCACTTCGAAGGGCAACACGTCCTCGATAAGAGCTTCCCAGGCGAGATCGAACCAGTCAGCCGCGCGCTGGTCGATGGCGCGCAGGTAGTCGATGAAACTCATCGTTTCAGCCGGCACGCCGAACCATTCGTCGAGGATTCGCGAACGCTCCGAGGACATCTCGGCTCGCGTATTCAGGGTGATGAAGCCTTGTCCCACGTTGTCGAGTACGAGCCGCATGTCGCGACTCTTCGCCTGAATGTTCTCTTCGCGATTGCGGATAGCGCTGGCCATGCTGCGAAACGCGGCGGCAAGTACGCCGATCTCGTCGTTCGAGCGCACGTCGAGGTCGGTTTCTCCGCCGCGCTCCACGCGCTTGACGGCGCGCATCAGCTTGTTGAGCGGCCGGGTGATCGTGAGCTGCGCGACCGCGAGCAGGAGCAAGGTCAGACCACAAGCGATGCTCGCCGAGATCCACAGCGTACGCTTCTGGACGTCTTTGACTGCGGCGTTGTCGCTCGAGAGCGAATAGGCGAGCAGGGCGACGGCGATGGGCTGGGCGTTCGTATCGCGAATCGGAGAGATTACGACCAGGCGATCAGCCGTTCGGCGCATTTGCAGGCTCGCGGGCGCAGCCGTGACCGTTTCCGGTGTGCCGCGCGGCAAGTGCCCGAGGCGTTCGCCGACGCCTCCCTCAGCGGTGAGGGCCCAGACCGCGGCGAACTCGAGCCCGCGATCGCGTCCCAGCGTATTCAGGCTTTCTTGGATGGCCGCCGCATCTCCGAACACCACCGCAGCGCCCGAGGAATCGGCGAACAAGCGCGTTACGGCGAGGGCCGCCGTTTCCTTGGACTTGAACAGGTTGTCACGCTCGTACGCACTCAGCGTGGTGTAGATGCCGATGGTGATGATCGACATCATCAGCACGGTGGCGCCCGCCAGCTTCGTGCCGACAGAAATCAGACGGCGAGGGCGGGAACTGGAATCAGAGCTCGTCATTCGATCTCGGCGCCAGATGTGGGACCTGGGGTAGCAACGGCCGCGCGCGCTGGATCTGAAGTGAGCAGGGTGCGCCTCGAACGGACGAATGCCTACATGTGGGACAGAGAACGCGAAGACTCGAAGCTTTCAAGAACGTCGCAAAAAGACAGTCGAAGTGAAGCGGAGCCGCTGGCGTGTCCGATTCGGTCAATGCGTTGGCAGGTACGGTGACCTTTCCATTTGGCATGATTTGCCAGGATTTAGAACCGCGTCAGCTGCCGCAGGGGAGACGGCGATGAGACTGTTCAACATGTGCCAGCAGATTTAGCAGTGGTATCGGACCGGTGTTGGGAACTGGCAACAGACGTGGAGACCACGCAAGGGAGTTACGCGATGAACCCGATGAACAAGTATCTCGCAGCAGCATTGGTAGCAGGCCCCTGCATCTTTTCGTTTGCATGCGGTCCTCGGCCGCCGATCAGCGGCACGGCGGGTACCGCAGGTCGGGCAGGTAGCGCCGGTCAAGGAGGCGGCGGTCAAGGAGGCGGCGGCAGTGGGGGCGTGTCGTACTGCGACGTGCAGCCGATCATTCAGCGCAAGTGCGGTAGCTGTCACAGTTACCCTCCCGCCGGCGGAGCGCCGTTCCCGCTCATCTCGTACCTCGACACACAGATTCCGCGTGAGGGCAGCCCGCTGCCCGTGTGGCAGCGCATGAAGTCACGCGTCGAGGCCAACACGATGCCGCCTTCGTACGCGGCGCCGCTCACGGCCGAGGAGAAGAGCGCCCTCGTGGCGTGGTTCAACGGCGGAGCCCGTGAGGGAACGTGCGGGGGTCAGGGCGGCCAAGGTGGAATGGCGGGCAACCAGGGCACCGGCCCCTTGCCCTGCAACGTCACGCGCCAGTTCAAGGCGCACGCCCCCGGAAATCTCAACGCCAAGTATCAAGTTCCGGGCAACACGACCAACGTCTACAAGTGCTTCACGTTCCGAAACCCTATGTTCGGCACGAACGAGGTGATCACCGCGTCGCGACCGGCAGCCGATAACCTCGGCGTGGTGCATCACTTCATCCTGTTCGGAGTCGCCAGCGGCGTCGATGGCCAAGTCATCGAGAGCAACTGCGTGAGCCCGCAGCTCGCTGGAGTGCAGCTCGAAGGCTGGGCCCCCGGCGGGACGAACACGATCTTCCCGTCCGACATCGGCACGAAGATCGATCAGGCGTTCGTCACGCTGCAGGTGCACTACAACACGGCAACGGGCGGCGCCGACGCCAGCGGTATCGAATACTGCACCGAGCCACACAACGCGGTTGCGCGTCCGAACATCGCGGCGGTCGTCACCCTGGGAACGGACAACATCAGTATCCCGGGCGGCGCCCGCAACGTGCTGGGTGGTACGGGGACGTGCAGCGGCCTGCCCACCAACGGTCAGCCCGTGTACGTGATCGGCACGTCGCCGCACATGCACCGTCTGGGCAGTGGCTTCACCACCACCGTCGACAAGAACGGGCACTTGCTCTCGAACATCCCGATGGAAAAATGGGTATTCGATCAGCAGATTCACTACGGGATCGATCGCTACCAGCTCCTGCCGGGAGATCGTCTGACCACGCGCTGCTACTACACGAACCCCGCGGGGTCCGCCGTGCGCTTCGGTCCGCGTACCCAGGACGAGATGTGTTACGACTTCATGATGGTGTACCCGTCCAGCGGCACCAAGAAGGAGTGCGGTCAGGGCATCACCTTCGGCGGATCGTGATCCCGGTCTGACTCCAGCGCTGCTTCGACGCAGCTGCCATCGACCCGAGGCGTTCGTCTCGGGTCGATGTGTTTTGTGGGGCAATCTGCCACGCGAACGGCATTCGCGCGCACCTGGCGCGCCGGAGACGGCGACCCATGTTGCTGACGAGCGTGAGCATCATGCAAAGCAAAGTCGTCGTCATCACGGGCGCGTCGAGCGGTCTCGGGCGTGAAGCAGCACTCGAGTTCGCGCGGCGCGGCGCTGCATTGGTTTTGGGAGCTCGGCGCCTGGACGCCTTGGCGGACACGGCACGGCTGTGCCGGGAAGCGGGCGCGAACGTGGCCTATCAGGAGATGGACGTGACGTCCGAAGCGCAGGTCAAAGCGCTCGCCGAGCGCGCCATGACGGAGTACGGCCGCATCGACGTCTGGGTCAACAACGCCGGCGTGACGCTGTTTTCACTGCTCGAGAACAGCGCGTTCGCCGAGCACCGCAGGGTCATCGAAACCAACCTCTACGGCGCCATGTACGGCGCGCGCGCCGTCGTGCCCATCTTCAAGCGTCAGAAGCAGGGCACGTTGATCAACGTGGGTTCGGTGCTGAGCAAGATAGGCCAGCCGTTCGTGCCTTCGTACGTGATCAGCAAGTTCGCTCTGCGCGGGCTATCGGAAGCGCTGCGCTCCGAGCTCGCGGACTATCCCGGCGTACACATTTGCTCGCTGTATCCGTACGCCATCGATACGCCGCACTTCCAGAGCGGCGCCAATCGCATAGGGCGCCAAGCCCGCGCGATGCCTCCCGTACAGTCTCCGGAACGTGTGGCGCGCGCTCTCGTGGATCTCGCGCGACGCCCGCGGCGGGAGCTGCACGTTCCACGGATCGCGGCGCTTGGCCTCGCGTTGCACGCGCTCCTGCCCACTACCGTGGAGCGGCTCTTGAGCCGGGCGCTCGAGAAGTGGCACTTCGACGAGAATACCGAGCAGAAGAGCCCGGGTAACTTGTACACACCGGCGGACGCAGGACCCGCGGTACACGGCGAGCGGCAGCCGCAGATTACGGCGCCCACGCTGGCGAGCTGGGCCGCGCAGGAGTTCGTGAAGATCCAAGCAGAAGCCGCGCTACGCTGGGCTGGACGCTGGGGTACCCGCGCGCGCAACTGGCCAGCCAGCGACAAGCGAGATCCGCTGACCCGTGCCATTCGCGCGGTTCCCTGAGCGGCAACGGTGGAGCAGCCAGCGTCTTCGTCCAAGTACGACGCCGTGGTGGTCGGCGCCGGTCCGAACGGGCTCGCGGCCGCGATCGTGCTCGCGCGCGCGAAGCGCTCGACGCTTCTAATCGAGGCGAACGGCACGGCTGGCGGAGGCGCGCGCACTCACGAGCTCACGCTGCCCGGTTTTTTGCACGATGCGTGTTCTTCGGTGCATCCGCTCGGGCGGGCTTCACCGCTTTTTCGCACGCTCGGACTAGAACGCTATGGTCTGCAGTGGATCGACTCCCCAACTCCCGCGGCTCACGCGCTCTCGGAGCAGACCACGGTGCTGCTGGAGCGCTCGGTCGAAGCCACGGGGGAGCAGTTCGGACCAGACGATGCGGCGGCCTACCGCGAGCTCGTGCTGCCGTTCGTGGAACGCTTCGAGATGCTCTTGCCGATGCTGCTCGCGCCGTTGCGCGTGCCCGCCAGGCCATTGCTCATGGCGCGCTTCGGCTTTCCCGCGCTGCGCTCGATGGAGGGGCTGGCGCGCGACCTATTCCGTGGCCCGCGCCCGGGCGCGCTGCTCGCCGGAATTGCCGCGCACGCCATGCTGCCGCTGGATCGCGTGGTCACGGCATCTTTCGGACTGGTGCTGGCGATCGCAGGGCACGCGGTGGGCTGGCCGATCGCCCGAGGGGGCTCTCAGGCGATCACGGACGCCCTGGTCGCGTGTTTTCGCGCACACGGCGGTGAGCTGCAGCTCGGCTGCCCGGTCGAGCGCCTCGAGCAACTGCCGGCGGCCCGCGCCTATGTCTTCGACGTGACGCCGAAGCAGCTGTTGAGCATCGCGGGAGACAGACTGCCGGCCTCGTACGTGCGCCGCTTGCAGCGGTTTCGCTATGGGCCCGGGGTATTCAAGATGGATTGGGCGCTCAGTGCTGCGATTCCCTGGCGGGATCCGCGCTGCGCGCGTGCCTGCACTGTGCACCTGGCCGGCGATCTGGCGGAGGTTTCGGCTGCGGAGAGCGCCGTCCACGAGGGTAAAATTGCCGAGCGTCCATTCGTGCTGCTCGTGCAGCCGAGCCTGTTCGATGCGACGCGTGCGCCGGCCGGCGGGCACACGGCCTGGGCATACTGCCACACTCCGCATGGCTCGGAGCTGGACGCATCCGCGGCTATCGAGGCCCAGATCGAGCGTTTCGCACCGGGCTTTCGCGAGCTCATCCTGGCGCGCTCGCAGCGCAACGCCGTGCAAATGCAAGCCTACAACTCGAACTACGTCGGCGGCGACATCAACGGCGGGCTAGCCGACATTCGGCAGCTCTTCTTTCGGCCCATGCTGAAGGCCGATCCATACGCCACTCCAGTCCCGAATCTGTTTCTTTGCTCATCGTCCACCCCGCCCGGAGGCGGCGTGCACGGCATGTGCGGTTACTGGGCGGCGCACAGCGTGCTGAGGCGGGTGTTCGACGTCCACCTCGAACGCTTCGTTTGAGCGCGGCTCATCTCGGGATCGCCGCCAGCACTTCGCCGAGTGGCGCGTGATCTCCGGCGACCTGACTGACGTACACGTAAGCGAGGTCCCCGCCGCGGCCGACCACGATCGTCCCGCCTTGTTGCCAGGGATCGCCCTTGGTCATCGATTGTCGATGGCCGTCTTGAAAGGCTCGGTAGGCATTTTTCAGGCTCTCGAACGCGAACGTGCGCGCCACCCCGTGTTTCATGCCCAGTGCGCGATAAAGCGCGCGCGAAGGGTCGGTAAACACGCTGTCCTGCAGGCCGGATCTGAGCGCGAACGTGCGGGCATCCCCCGCGCGCCCATTGCCGATTATCCAGAGCTTCGCGCCGCGCCCTTCGATTTCCATCTGAGCTTGGCGGAGCACGGAGACCTGCTCATGACAGAGCAAGCAGCCGAAGTGACGAACGAAGCCGATCACCGCCGGTGCACCTTGCCAGAGGCGGGCGATGGGTACCGCGGTACCGCCGCTATCCAGCACCATTGAATCGGCAATGGGGTTTTCACTCATGAACTTCCCCCCCTCAGCGCAGCACGGAGCTGCGGGCTGAGGTATCCTACTCGTCCATGATGCATCGCCTGGCTCCGCGTGCCTATCGCTATCACTCCGTTGCGATCCTGGCGGCCGTGCTCGCGGCTGCGGCGCCGCCGTCTTGCGAAGAACCGTGCGATCTTTGCAAGGTCACGAACCAGCCGAAGTGGCCCAAGGATCGCAAGTGCCTGACCGGTGTCGACGACAGTAGCTGCACCAACCCCTGCGAGGAGTGTATGCGCGAAGTCTACTACCGCTTCGGCCTGCAATGCTCGCAATCCTGGACGTTTGCCTGTGCCCAACACGCCAACAACTGCGCGTCGGCGTGCGGCGGGAGTTAGCGTTCCTGACGTGTGCTGTCTCCGCTTGCGAGCGCACGACTTCCCTGGCGATCCGCGGAGGACACTAGTTGCACTGCAGTGTGCTGGGCGCCTCAGTGAGGTTTGCTTCGTAGAGCCGGCTCAACAAGAACTTCTCGAGCTCGCAGGTCTGCGTGTCAGTGAGCACGCCCTCGACGACCACCGCCGCAGCCAGCGAGCCTTCGAGGTACCCGCATGTGTCGCCGCCTGCGAACAACAGGGGCGTATCTGAAGGTGCGCCCGTTGCCGCCGCAGGCACCGGCGCCGTGGCTACGACGTTGCCGTTCACGCGCACCTGCCATTCACCGGGATCTGCGCCGGTGATGCGCCGCGCTCCGAACAAGTGAAACTCGTCACAGCGCAGACTCAAAGCGCTGGTTCTGGCGCTTCCCGGCGGGATCTCGGTAAAAAAGCCCTGCACGTCGAAGCGACCGCGCAGGTCGCTTTCGATGGCGCGTAGATAAAAGCCGCGCGGCATCGAGCTGCCGCCATCGGACGCTACGGCGATGCCCTGCTTCTGGGCGAAACACTGGCTTTTGTTATCCGGTGTGCACGGCAGCGTAGCGGCGATCAGAACCGTGAAATCTCGGCTGCCCAGCGCGCGAAGCACGCTCAGCTCCGGTTGCTGCACGAGCAGGGCTTCGTCGCCGAATCGCATGCGCACGATCGGCGTGGTGCCGGCGACTGGGCCGCCGACTACCGGCGCGTGATTGAAAGGCCCTACTACCGGATCCGCGTGGTGCCCGAGGCCGGAGCGGTCGAGCCACTGTTCCAGATCGGCGCTGCGCGACGGATCGGGAGGCCGCACGGAGGTCCAGTCGAGCCATAACGCGGGGGATACATTCGATCCAAAATCGAAACAGCTACCGCCCAGGCAGCAACGGCCCTCGCGGCACGGCTCGACGCTAGCCGCAGCGCAGGTCTGTCCGGTTTTCGCGCAATAGCCTTGCACACAGCGTTGCCCGCTCGGGCACCGCCCGCTCGGACAGCGCAGGCAAGCGCGAATCTCCGGATCGAAGCAGCCGACCAGCCCTCGCGACGCCGCAAGAGCCAGCACGGCGAAAGACAGTGCGCTGCGGAGCCTCATGCGCGCGACCATGCCATCCCGACAACCCGGAATACATCGGCATTTAGCCCAGCGCGGCGGGCGTCTACGTCTATCCGTTCGGGGGCGTGTGCGTGTGCTCGCTCGTGGGCGCGCCGTTCGCGTACTTGGCGCTGGTCGGGTTCGGTGAATCCCCAACTGCCGCGACTCGAGCGTCGAGCGCCGTTTCCGATGTAACGGCGAGATCCGGCGGCACGCCAGCGTTCTTTGCGCGGACGCGCGTCAACAGCTTGCGCGCCAGCCGGCCGGCAGCGCCGCGCTGCACGTGCTGGAGCACGACCTGCCAGTGATTCCACACCCGCTTTGCGGCGAGCCGGGGACGCTGCCAGAGGCTCGCCGAATCGCTGCCCGACAGCTGCCGGCGTTCGTGGCGTAGCTCGCGGATGAAATGCGCCACCTCGCTCTCGATGCTGCGCTGTCGCATCAGAGCCCGCCGCAGGAAAAGTTTGGCCTCGCCCGGATCGCTGAAACCCACGCGCGCGTACTCAGCCAGAATTTCTCGGACCTTCGTCTCCGGCAGACGGCGCACGAAGGCGGCTTCGCAAGCGAGCAGCTTGAGATCGAGCTTCACGCGGCCCTCGACGTAGTCGGCGTATAGAAAGGTGCGCGCATTGGGCAACGTGGCTCGATACTTTGCGAAACGCGAAAACTCAGACTTGCCTTCGTCCGCGAAGGCGCGATCCCAATCGATGTTGAGCGGGTAACCCTCGCTGCCGATCAGCGCAAATTGACTGGTGTTGGTGTCCATGTTGTCCAAAAACCAATCCCAGACGTGATCCCGCAGGATCACGCTACGCTGCAGCTCGGTCCACTGCGACGTGTCGGTGATCAGCTCGTGCTGATGATTGAAGGCGAGGAACGGCTTCAATAAGCCGCTGGTCGGCCCGCAGCCTTCGAGCTCGATGTCCACTACGCGTGCCGGCACTGCTGGCCGGCCACCGAGCTTGCGCAAACGGTACGCCGCCTGTTCAGCGGCCATGAGCGCCGGTTCCGCGATCTTCAGGATGTACTTGTTGCCATCGCCGTCCATCATCACGAAGAGCGGCTTCGAGCCTGCCCGGAGCTCGCCGTCCGTCGGGCGCAGCAAGTTCGCCTCGACCGTCCCAAATTGCCCCGGATGAAGCTCCCGGAGCATGCGTCGGTCCCAGAACTCGAGCGCCGCTCTTGCGGAGGTTTGTCGAGAAAAATTGAGGCGAGGGGTCATCAACCCTTAGCTTTGAGCAAGCGCCGGACCAAAGTTGACAGAGTCGCCAGCGACTGAGGTGAAACCGGTGAGACGCATCGCACACATATCCGACCTGCACTTCGGCAAAGTGGACTCGCTCGTCGTCAACGCGCTGCTCCGGGAGCTGCGTGACGATCCGCCCGACGTCGTGGCCGTGAGCGGCGATTTGACCCAACGAGCCAAGCCGAAGCAGTTCGCCGCAGCGCGCGAGTTTCTGAGCGCGTTGCCGTGCGCGTCGCTGGTCGTCCCGGGCAATCACGATATCGCCCCGTTTTACGCGCCGCTCGAGCGGCTCACCCGCCCGTTCGCTCGCTATCAGCGCGGCATCAACGCCGAGCTCGATACCTGCTACGTGGACGACGAGCTCTTGGTCGTAGGCTTGAACAGCGCGGACCCTCTGCAGCGCAAAGAGGGCAAAATACGCCGCAAGCAAGTGGAGCGCGTGTGTGCGCTGGCGCGCTCGCATCCACGCAAGTTCGCCGTGCTCGTCAGCCATCACCCGATCGTCGGCAATGTGGCAGGCGCACAGGGCCGCGCGCCGTGGGGTAGCCGCCCGCTCTTGTCCGCCCTCGAGGACGCGGGCATTCAGCTCGTGCTCGCCGGCCATTTGCACGAGACCTTCTCCGGAACGTACGCGGTGAGCATTGGCGCCGAGCATTCGGTGCTGGTGGTTCAAGCCTCCACGGCCACGTCGACCCGGCTGCGCGGGCACCCGAACGCGTACAACCGCATCTGCGTGGCCGGTGACGAAGCGCGGGTGGAAGTCCGGATCTGGAGCGCCAGCGAGTTCGTAACCAGCCGTATCACGCGCTTTCGTTGGACCGGTCGATCGGTACAGGTCGTACCGGCCCGCGCCGCGGGCCCGCTCAGCGAGGACGTCAGCCCCGTGGCTGACTGACGGCGTCAGTCGATCTTCGGAGCTTGCAGCGGTTTCTGTAGGGTTGGCGTCGGCTTGTTGGCGCCACCGCGGACGGCTTCCCCGACTGCCTCGGCGGCTTCGGCCACCGTGCTCAAGCTCACGCGACCGGCGATAACGAGCATCGCGGCCCACTCGCGCGCCGGAATCCGCTCGCGTTCGATGGGCTGACTGAAGGCGTTGACGCTCGCCACCTCGCCCGTCAAGTAGTCGCCACGCAAACCGACCACGAGATCGCCATAATCCGTGTACGTACTGAGGCCGACTCCGGCGTGCCAGGCATCGAAGCGGCTGTGAAAGAGGCGTTGTTCATTCAGGCCGCCGGCGGGAACGCGTAGCGCGCTCACGTCACTCGCGACGCCCATTAGCAGGCTCAAGTCTTTGGACAGAAAGTATTCGGCTCCGAACCCGGCGTTCGCCACGCCACGCACGGATTCGTTACGCGTGAGGCGCCCCTGCGTGCGGCCCGTGATGGTCCCATCCACGCCCGTCATGGTGTGGCGATCGAGCTCGGCATGCGCAAACTCTTCGACCGGGGCATGCAAGAACACGTTGGCTTCGAGGCGCACGCGTTCGTACTCGGCGCCGATCCCGAGATTCAGACGCAGCGGGCGCCTGGCCACGAAGTCGCCCTCGCCACTCCAGTGGGACAGGCTGGAGGTGTCACTGGAGAAGCGGGCGTCCTCGTTGGCACTGTAGGAACCGGTGAAGTGCAGGCTTGGCGCTTGCAGGCTGGCTGCGAGCGTGAGCGTCTTCGAGGCTCGATAGGTCATGCCGATCTGTGCCAGCGCGTCCCACGAGCTGCCGGAATCCGCGCTCTGGTAAGCCGAGGCGACGCCCGCTGAGGTAGCGAGCTCCTCGACCACGGTGGCCACGCTGGTCGTGGTCTCGTGGCGCGTGCGGGTGAGGTGCAGAGAAGCGCCTAGCGTGAGCGTCTCCGTGACGTGCAGCGCGAACGTGGGCCCCAAGCTCCACGAGCTCCAGACTTCTCGAAAGCTGTGGGTCTGGTCGACCTGCCGGCCCGCTGACTCACCGCGGTAGCTGATGGCGGTGAGCTCGAACTCTTGCTCGGCCGTCTTGGCGAGGCAGAGAGCGAGCTTGCTCCGGCCTCGTAGCTCCGCGCCTTCTCCGCGCGAGCGGCTGAAAAAATAGCACGTGGTATCCGGCACCGAGGCGAGCTTCAAGGAGGTGCGGGTGGTGTCCGGCAAGCTCAGCGGACCGAAAGCGGGATTGACCGGTCCGGGCTGGTGAAAGTCGTCCAGAGTTCGATGGGCGAGGCGGAAGAAGCGAGCGGAGAACGCGATGCGCCGATCTCCGATGCGCACGATCGAAGCGGGATTCAAGAACGGCGCAGCTCCGTCTGCGCCCAGCGCGACGCCCGTGCCGCCGAGCAGCGCCGAGCGTCCGCCGAGCGGCGTGAAGTGGTAGTTCGCCTGCGCGAGCGCAGCGCAGGGCCAAAGACTTACGAAAATGAGCAGCGCTGCAGGAGAAACAAGCAAGCCGTGTGGCCGCATCGAACCTCGAAATTCAGGTAAGAAGACACGAGTAGTCGTGTAATCATCAATGGTGCCCAAGTCTCGAATCGCGAAGCGCCGCGCCGAAATCGCGGCGCGCGGCTCGCGCCCGGCCGCCTGGCGCAATGCGCCGCGGGCGGGCTATTCTTGACCGCGCTCGCTCGATACGGGTTGCTTCACGTCAATTGGATTCCTTCATGAAAAAAACTGGTTTGCTCTCGTTCGTGGGTCTCGGCGCTTTGGCTGCCGGGCTCAGCATGGCCCCCGCTGCTCAGGCAAACGGCCGCTACCCGCAGGCGATGCAGTTCGCCGAGGATCCCAGTGATCCGAACCGTATATGGCTGATGAGCACGTACGGCTTTCTCACCTCGCCGGACCGGGGCGCGACCTGGAGTTGGATTTGTGAGCAGGCCCTCGGCGTTTCGACGAGCGTGCCCTTCGACCCCACGTTCGGGATCCATCAAAACGGCACGCTGATCATGGGGCTGACGGACGGCCTCAGGCGCAGCGACAACGGCGGCTGCGGCTGGGAGCAGGCCATTCCCGAGGTCATGGGCAGCTTCGTGCTGGACGTGGCCGTCGATCCGTCGCTCAAGAGCCGGGGCCTGGCGCTGGTCTCCTACGGCACCACGCCGGATGGCGGCACGGGCACCGTCTATACGAATCAAATCTGGGAGACGACGGACAACGCTGGGAGCTTCCACTTGCTCGCGAGCAATTTTCGCAATGACATCTACAGCACGACCCTGGACGCTGCGCCCAGCGATCCTCAGCGGATCTACATCACGGCGCAGGCGCTCGTCGACGCGGATGGCGGGCAGACCAGCTCTCCGCTCCTCATGCGCAGTCGAGATCGCGGAAAGAACTGGGAGAGCCGGCCCATCCCCATGAAGCTAGTCGGCAGCTCGTACATCGCGGCGGTCCATCGAACGAACCCGGACATTCTCTATGTCCGCACGTTCGAAATCAGAGATGACTCGGTGGAGCGGCGTGCCGAGAGCTCGCTTTTGTACACCACGAACGCGGGCGACACCTGGCGCGAGCTCTTCCGGGGCGAGGCGCCCATGCTGGGCTTCGCCCTGGCCGCCGACGACAGCGAACTGTTCATCGGCCTCGGCGACCCGGGAGATCGTGCGACTACCGTGGATCCCGCGAAGCTCGGCGTCTGGCGGGCTTCGACTGCCGATTTTCAGTTCGAGAAACGCTTCGATCAGACGGTCAGCTGCCTCAGCTGGTCTACGCACGGCCTATACGCGTGTTCTCGGCTCGACCCCGCTGGCTTCGATCTGGGTCTTTCGAAGGACGGTGCGCGCACCTTCGAGACGATTCAGAATCGCCGGCGGATCCAGGGTCCGATCGCGTGCGCCGCGGGGACCGAGGCAGCGAACCTGTGCACGGCCGAGCTCTGGAAGTCGATGTGTGAGACGAACCTCGGCTGCGAGACACCGGACGCCGGCACTTCGCCCGAGCCGCGTAAGAACGACGATGACGACGACGGTTGCGGGTGCCGGCTCGCCGGCGCCCGCACCGAGACGGCCCGAGCCGCTCTGCTGGGGCTCCTGGGCGCGCTAGGGCTCGCGCTACGCCGCGTGCGCCGGCGCTGAGCTTCGCAGGCGGGAGCCTACCACTCGATCTTGTGACCGGTGAGCTCGGCCACGCGGTCCATCATGGGACGCGGGTAAACACCGCTGCCCAGACGCTTGAGCACGAGAGTTACGATCTTTTGCCACTCTTTGCGCTCGGCGTCGGTCACCGTCACCACGGTCATGCGGCGTTTGATGCGCTCGTACGCTTCGAGGTCGAGCTGACGGATGCGCTTGCTCTGCGTTCGGCCGACCTTTTTGCTGAGATCCAGGAACAAAGTACGAACGTCGGGGGGCAGGCTATCCATGGTCGCTTTGCGTACGACCGACGCGCCGATCGCGCAGGCCAGCGGCTGGCCCGACACGTGATCGAGATACGGGATCCACTGCAGTTGTTCCGCGACGAGCGCCGGCGCGCTGATCGTGTCTACCCGGCGTGAGCGCAGGAGATTCAGCACGTCCATTGGCTCGGCAGGTATCGGGCGCACCCCCGGGATGTTCTCGAAGAAGGCCGCGCCCACGGGCTCTCCGCGCAGCACCATCGGCGTGTGACCGCGCAGATCGCTCGGCAGGCGTACGGCGTGCCCGCGTGTGAAGCCGTAAATCAGGCCGATGTCCCCCCAGCCGAGCACATCGACGCCTTTCTTCTCGAGCTCGGCTTCGAACTGCGGCGCGAGATCGGCGCGGACGCGATCGACCTTTTCCCAGCTGTTCACGAGCCAGGGCAGCGTCATGACCATCACACGCTGGTCGAAGTGCGCGAGACCCAGCACCGACAGCGTGGCGCCGTCTATCTGTCCCGAGCGAAGCTTGCCGGCCATGCTCGCTTCGGAGCCGAGGATGCCGTTGTAAAAGATGCGCAGCTCGACCGCGCCCGAGCTCTTCTGCTCCATGGCACGGCGGAACGCATCGAACACCCGGCCCCATGTCGAGTTTCTGGGTGCGAGCGTCCCGAAGCGCAGTGTCGTCTTGGCTTGTGCGGAGGCGCCGAACGAGAGCACGGCAGCCAAGCATGCGACGAGCACGTATACGCGGTGCGGCAGCAGGGCAGGCATGCCTCAAAGCTACCATTTGTGACGTACTGCGCCGGGAGGCCGCATGCGGAGTCTCACGTCCATGCTGCACGAAAACCGGACATAGCCGGTCACGCCGCGCGTTGGAGTGGGGGAGGGTGCCGGTATTTGCTGCGCTTCGTCACAGAATTACTCCCCGCATACGCGCACCGCGGATTACATTGCGTGGCTATGAAGCTCCTGATCCGTGGTGCGGTGGCTATCGGCTCCCTGGCCCTGAACGCTTGCGGCGCGTCGGATGAAAGCGACTCCAAGGGCTTCGACCCGCCGCCTCCCGAGCAAGGTTATGAGCGCGTCGTGGCGCCGATCGTCACCACGAGCCCTGGTGACGACGTCATGCACTGCCAGTACGTCGTCGCGCCCTTCGACCGCGACCTCGACATCATCGACATGAAGGGTTGGCAGTCGGAATTCGGACACCACGCCGTGGCCTATGCCACGCCCAACAACCTGCCGTTGGGCACGAGCGGTCCGTGCACGGGAGAGGACAACGTCACGGGCACGTTCCTCGGCGGCGTGGGCGGTGAGGCGGGAGGTAGCATTGCACTGCCGGACGGTGTCGCGTTCC
>DATHEN010000932.1:0-6219 GCA_035318565.1 Polyangiaceae bacterium | reverse complement strand
CCGGCTGCAAAGACAAGCCTCCCGAGCAGGCTGCGGGGCCGAGCTCGTCCGCGAGCGCGGCGGCCAGCGCACTCGCGCCCGAATTGGCTGCCAAGGTGCTGGCCAAGGTCGGCGAGCGCGAAATCACGCTCGGCGAATACGCGGCCACATTGGCACGCATGGACCAGTTCGAGCGGATGCGTTACCAAACTCCCGACCGCCGGCGCAAACTGCTCGATGAGATCATCAAGGCCGAGCTGCTCGCCGGTGAAGCCAAGCGACGCGGTCTCGACAAGAAGCCCGAGGTCGAAGCGCGCATTCGTCAGGTGCTCCGCGAAGAGGTGCAAAGCCTCGCTCGCGCGAAGCTCCCGCCACCGGCCAGCATTCCCGAGAGTGACGTGCGCGCGTACTACGACAAACAGCGCGCCGAATTCGCCGAGCCGGAACGCCGGCGTGCCTCGCACATCGTGCTCGCGGATTCGAAGCGCGCAGAGCTCGTGCTTTCGCGCGCACGCACGGCGAGCGCCGCGGAGTGGGGAAAGCTCGTGCGCGAATCCTCGCTCGACAAACCCGCCGAGGGACCGCTGGCACCCGCCGAGCTCGCGGGTGATCTCGGCATCGTGTCCGCGCCCGGCGACACGCGCGGCGCGAATCCGAAGATACCGGAAGCTGTCCGCAAGGCGCTCTTCGAGATCCAGAAGCTCGGCGACGTGTATCCCGAGGTCGTGAGCGACGGCGGCAAGTTTCACATCGTGCGCTTGACCGGCAAGACCGAGGCGCGCACCCGCTCGTACGAAGAAGCCGAGCGCGCGATTCGCGTCGCGATCTTACAAACGCGCTTGCGCGAGACCGAACAACGCTTCGAGCGCGAGCTGCGCGAGCGCTATCCCGTGAAAATCGACGAAGCCGCGCTCGAAACGGTGAAGGTCCCGCCGCTCGGAAAAGACTCGGATGCATCCGGCACCAAAGCCCCTTGAGCCGTGCGGCGCCGAAGCGTCCGAAGATTGGCGCTGGCAGCTGCGCAACTCGGTGCGTTCGTACGCGCAGCTCGCCGCGCGCCTCGAGCTGACGGAAGCCGAGGAACGCGGCGCGAAAGCCGCGCTCGCCGAGGGCTTTCCGCTGGCGATCACGCCGTACTACTTGAGCCTGTGCGATCCGCGCGATGAAACTTGCCCGATCCGCCGGCAGGTGGTGCCGCTCGCGGCGGAGGCGCGGCACACGCCGGGCGATCTGCGCGATCCGCTCGGCGAGGAAGCGCACGAAGTCGCGCCCGAGCTCATTCGACGTTACCCGGATCGCGCGCTGCTCCTGGTGAGCGATCGTTGCGCCGTGTACTGCCGCTTCTGCACACGCAGTCGCCTGGTGGGCGCCGGCGGCGGACCGCGTTCGCTCGAGCGCTTGGCTCCGGCTCTCGAGTATCTGCGCGCCCACCCGGAAGTGCGCGACGTGATTATCAGCGGCGGTGACGTGCTCTGCATGAGCACCGAACGCGTGCTCGAAATCGTCGCCTCCGTGCGCGCGGTAGCGAGCGTCGAGACCATCCGGCTCGCGACGCGCGTTCCCGTGGTATTGCCCCAGCGCATCGACGCCGCACTCCTGAGCGCGCTCAGGCCGCACCACCCGCTCTGGGTGATGACTCACTTCAACCACCCGAAGGAGCTCACCCCGCGCGCACGTCAGGCCTGCCGCGACCTCGCGGATGCGGGCTTTCCGGTGATGAACCAAACCGTGCTGCTGCGCGGCATCAACGACGACACGGAGCTCCTGTGCAGCCTCTTTCGGGGCCTGGTGCGCGAGCGTGTTCGCCCCTATTACCTGCTCCAGATGGATCCGGTGCGCGGGACTGGCCATTTGCGGACGCCGCTAGCCGTGGGCACCCGGCTGATGGAGCAGCTCCAGGGCCGGCTCAGCGGGATCGCGCTGCCCAAGTTCATCGTGGATACCCCGGGCGGGTTCGGCAAGGTTCCAGCCGGGCCCGACTACGTGGTGGCACGCGAGGCGGGCCTCACCCGCTTTCGGACCCCGCGCGGGGTCGAGGTGGACTACGTGGATCCCAGTGACTCGCCGGCAGGCTCGTGCTAGCCGAACGGCCCCATGTCGGCGACAAAATTGGATTCCATCGCAAAGCTCGAGGCGCTGAACGAAAAGGCGCTGGAGGGCGGCGGCAAGGCCCGCGTCGAAAAGCAGCACGCCGCCGGCAAGCTCACCGCCCGTGAGCGGCTCGATCTCTTGCTCGATCCCGGCAGCTTCGTCGAAGTGGACCGCTTCGTAACGCACCGCTGCGCGGACTTCGGCATGCAGGAACAAAAGGTGCTCGGCGACGGCGTGATCACCGGTTACGGCACGGTCGACGGACGGCGTGTCTTCGTCTTTGCGCAAGACTTCACGGTGTTCGGCGGCTCACTCAGCGCGGCCTACGCCTCGAAGATCTGCAAGATCATGGATCTGGCCACGAAGGTGGGCGCACCGGTGGTCGGTCTGAACGACTCGGGCGGAGCGCGCATCCAGGAGGGCGTCGAGTCCCTGGCCGGCTATGCCGACATCTTCCTGCGCAACACGCTCTCGAGCGGCGTCATCCCGCAGATCAGCTGCATCATGGGCCCGTGCGCGGGCGGCGCGGTGTACTCGCCCGCCATCACCGACTTCATCTTCATGGTGGAGGAGTCGAGCTACATGTTCATCACGGGGCCGGACGTGATCCGCACCGTGACGCACGAGGAAGTCAGCAAGGAACAGCTGGGCGGTGCCAGCGCGCACGCGTCGAAGAGCGGCGTGTGTCACTTCACGGCTCCGGGCGATCGCGAGTGCATCGCCAAGGTGCGCGAGCTGCTGAGTTTTTTGCCGCTGAACAACACCGAAGACCCGCCCATCAAGCCGAACGCGGACGTGGCCGAGCGGGAAGTTCCCGAGCTGGACAGCCTGGTTCCGCAAGACAGCAGCAAGCCCTACGACATGAAGAACGTCATCCGCGCCACGGTTGACGAGGGCTTTTTGCTCGAGGTCCACGAGGGCTACGCCAAGAACATGGTGGTGGGATTCGCGCGCATCGGCGGCCGCCCGATCGGCGTGGTCGCCAACCAACCCGCGTATCTTGCCGGGGTGCTCGACATCAACGCGAGCCTCAAGGCCGCGCGTTTCGTGCGTTTTTGCGATTGCTTCAACCTGCCGATCGTCACCTTCGTGGACGTTCCCGGCTTCTTGCCGGGAGTGGACCAGGAGCACCGCGGCATCATCACCCACGGCGCCAAGCTGCTGTACGCGTTCTGTGAAGCCACCGTGCCGAAGCTCACGGTCATCACGCGCAAGGCTTACGGCGGCGCGTACGACGTCATGAGCAGCAAGCACATCCGCGGCGATGCGAACTTCGCGTTCCCCACGGCGGAGATCGCCGTGATGGGACCGGATGGCGCGGTCAATATCGTTTACAAGAACGCCATCGAAAAGGCGGAGAACAAGGACGCCGCACGGGCTGCATTCGTGCAGGAGTACCGCGCCAAGTTCGCGAACCCTTACAAGGCCGCGGAGCTCGGCTTCATCGACGAAGTGATTTTCCCACGCGAGCTTCGGAAGCGCCTGGCGGTGTGCCTGGAAATGCTCAAAAACAAGCGCGAGAACAACCCGCCCAAAAAGCACGGAAACATACCGTTGTGAGCATATTGCGGGTGGTCTGTAGCGCTCGGCTGAGTTACAGGTAGCCCGTGGATACTCCGCCCGAACTTCGGTATCGCAGAGTCGTCATCAAGCTGAGTGGAGAGGCGCTGTTTGGCGGCGAAGCAGCAGGGGTAGGCACCCAGTCCACCCTGAAGTCCGTGGCCAGCGAGCTGCGCGAAGTGCACCAGACCGGCGTGCAGATCGGCATCGTGGTCGGTGGCGGCAACATCTTCCGCGGCCTGCGCGGAGCGAGCGAGGGCATGGACCGTGCCCAGAGCGACTACATGGGAATGCTCGCCACGGTGATCAACTCGCTGGCGCTTCAGGATTCGCTCGAGCGCTCCGGCGTGCCCACCCGCGTCATGACGGCACTCGAGATCAAACAAGTGGCCGAGCCGTACATCCGGCGCCGTGCCATCCGACACCTCGACGGCGGCAACATCGTGATCTTTGCCGCAGGCACAGGTAATCCGTACTTCTCCACGGACACGGCCGCCGCCTTGCGCGCCATGGAAATCCGTGCAGACGGCATATTTAAAGCAACGAAAGTCGAAGGCATTTACGACCGCGATCCGGCCCGTCACGCCGAAGCTCAAATGCTCCCGCACGTCAGCTACGACCGCTTCCTGAGCGAACACCTCGGCGTGATGGATTCCACGGCAGTGGCCCTGTGCCGCGAAAACGGCATGCCGATCCGCGTGTTCAAGATGGCGCGCGACAACATCAAGCGCGTCTGCCTCGGCGAAAACGTCGGTACGATCGTCTCCCAGGACGGCTGAGCCGGCCCGCGCGGCATGGGGACGTGCGGTTCCTGCACCTCCGGGGAATTCGGGTTAAGCTCCGCCCGAACTCATGTGGCAGTCCCTTCCCCAGTTCGGTACCGGCGTACTTTACGCAATTCTGGTGAGCGCGGCGTACACGTTCGCGGTGGCCTGCGCTGCCGGACGAGGTAGACCGCGCCTGCTGCATTCGGCGCGTCTGGGCGCCTACGCCACGAGCGGCCTGGTCGCCTTCAGCGTGATCTTGCTCGCGTACGCGTTCATCACGCACGACTTTCGCATTCGCTACGTCGCTCGCTACAGCGATCGTTCGATGGGCACGCCGTACCTGTTCGCCGCGCTGTGGGGCGGCCAGGACGGATCGCTCTTGTGGTGGTCGTTCCTGCTCAGCGTCTACAACGCCGGGTGTGTGCGCTGGCTGAAGGGACGCTACCGGCAGCTACAGCCGTACGTGATCGCGACGTTGATGGTGATCATCAGCTTCTTCGCGGTCTTGATGATTTTTGCGGCCAATCCTTTCTGGACCAGCATTTCCGGAGCACGTGCGGAAGGTGAAGGCCTCAATCCGCTGCTCCAGACGTACTGGATGATCATCCATCCGCCCGCCCTCTACACGGGCTTCGTGGGCTGCGCGGTTCCCTTCGCGTTCGCCGTCGCAGCGCTCGTCACGGGCCGGCTCGACAGCGAGTGGATCGTCGCGGTGCGCAAGTGGATGCTCTTCGCTTTCCTGTTCCTGTCGATCGGTAACGTGCTGGGCATGATCTGGGCATACGAAGAGCTCGGCTGGGGCGGCTTCTGGGCCTGGGATCCGGTGGAAAATGCGGCCTGCCTGCCCTGGTTCACGGCTGCGGCCTACGTGCACTCCACGATGGTCCAGGAGCGCCGCAACATGATGAAGATCTGGAACGTGTTCTTGATCAGCCTCACGTTCTTCTTGACGATCTTTGGCACCTTCTTGACGCGCTCGGGCCTGATCGCGAGCGTTCATAGCTTCGCGCAGAGCAACATCGGCATCTACTTCGTCTGGTTCATGGGCTTCATCCTGGCCGTCACCGCCGGCTTGGTCGTGTGGCGCTTGCCGCTTTTGAGATCGCGCGCACAGATTGAAGCGGTAGCCAGCCGTGAGGCCATGTTCGTGGTGAACAACTGGGCGCTGCTCGGCGGCATGACGTTCATCTTCGTCGCCACCCTGTTCCCGAAGATCAGTGAATGGCTGTGGAGCGAGAGCGTCACCGTGGGCCCGCCCTTCTTCAACCGCTGGATGGCGCCGATTGGCTTGACCATCTTCGCACTGATGGGTGTGGCGCCGCTCTTCGGCTGGCGCAAGACGAGCAACGTGTCGCTCAAGCGTGCCTTCAGGTACCCGCTGCTGGCGCTGTTCAGCATGGCTGCCTTGCACCTGCTGCTGGGCGCGAAGCTCGGCTACCCAGCGATCGTCGACAAGGACGCATTTTACCCGGGAATCTGGGGGGCTGTCCTGCAGAAGTTCGGCGCCGTGCTGCCGCTCGTCACGGTGTCGCTCGCGGCCTTCAACGTCACGGTGATTGCGCAGGAGTTTGCGCGCGGTGTCGCCGCGCGCCGAGCCAGCAACACGCGCCGCGGTGAAGAAGAGGGCGTGTTCACGGCTTTGATACGCCTCGTCAGCAAGAATCGCCGTCGCTACGGCGGTTACATCGTCCACCTGGGAATCATTTGCATGTTTCTGGGGTTCGCGGGCGTGGCCTGGAAGATCGAACGCGAGACCAGCATGGTCCCGGGCCAGAAGTACGACGTCGGAGCCTACGAGCTCACTTACGTGGGCCCGCGCATG
>DATHEN010000931.1:0-2841 GCA_035318565.1 Polyangiaceae bacterium | reverse complement strand
CTTTCCTTGGATTCTGGCAGGCGATGTCGATTTGCCGCTCGTGGACGAGGTCGTCGCCTGCGCCAAGCAGACCGTCGGCATCGATCCGCGACGCATCCATGTCACCGGCTTCAGCGCCGGCGGCTTGTACAGCAGCGGCTTGAGCTTGTCCCGTTCGTCTTTCATGGCAAGCGTTGCGTCGATCTCGGGAGGCAGCGCGGGAGGCTACCAGGATCCGGCCAACAAGTTCGCCGCCATGATCGTGCATGGTGGCTCCGGGGATCAGCTCGTCGTCAACTTCGAACAACAGAGCAACGGCTTTCGCGACCAGCTCGTGCGGGACGGGCACTTCGCGTTCGTGTGCAATCACGGCGGCGGGCACACGGTGCCGCCGGGCATCGGCGCGCACGTGGTCCAGTTCTTCTTCGATCATCCTTACGGCACGAATCCGTCACCCTACGCTCGGGGTCTCCCCGCGAGCTTTCCGAGCTATTGCAGGCTGTGACCCGGGAGTTCGCCGGCGGGGATACGCGGGCGAAACATGCGAGGAGAGCCGCTCGACGAGACTCGAAGCGTTCGGTAAAGTGACTCCTCGTCAGACGTTTCCGGCCGCCCGCGCCGGCAGCGCGGATGTTCGAGGCGAGTATGGGCAAAGCACAGCGAGCAACCGGAGCCCTACCGAGCCTCGAACGCGTCGCGTCTGCACCACTGGACGAGCCGGACACCTGCGACACCCTGGAGATCCCGGCCGATCCGGATCCGCCGCTGGCCGCCGGTGACTTGGTCGATCGGTACCGCGTCGTGCGGCTGATGGCCACCGGAGGCATGGCGCGCGTGTACGAAGCCACGCACGAATGGACGCACCGCAGCGTGGCGCTCAAGATCATGCACGCGCGCTATGGCTGTCGCTCCGACGTGATCGAACGCTTTCGCAAGGAAGCGATGGCGCTCTCGGCGATCACGCACCCAAATGTGGTGACCGTCGAAAATGGCGGGCTGACCGAAGGCGGCCTGGTCTTCTTGGCGACCGAGCTGCTTTCGGGCCAGAGCCTGCGTGAAGTGCTGCGCGCACGCAGGTCGCTCCCGCTCCACGAGGCGCTGTCGATGCTGATTCAGGTGGCGCGAGGGGTGGCCGCTGCGCACGCGGAGAACGTGATTCATCGGGATTTGAAACCCGAGAACATCTTTTGCACGAGCACCGGTACCGCAAAGGTTCTGGACCTCGGTATCGCCAAGCTGATCGGCTATGACGCGAAGGAGACGGATCCGAATGCCGGATTCATCGCGGGTACGCCGGCCTACATGGCCCCCGAGCTTCTCGACGCAAAGCCGGCGGGTCCGAGCGTGGACGTATACGCGCTCGGCGTCGTCGCTTACGAATGTCTAGCCGGATGCCATCCCCTCACTCCGGACGGCACCTGGCCGAGTCCGGCGGAGCTGGCGCGCCGCGTTCTGGTGCATCAGCCATTGCCGCTGACGCAGGTTCCTGCAGAGCTGGCGAAGGTCATCGAGCGCGCCATGCACAAGCATGCCGCTCGCCGTCACGCTTCCATGGGCGAGCTCGCCGGAGCTCTGGAGGAGGTCGAGCAAGCCTTGCTGCGACGCGCTGCGCCCGATTCAGCGAAGGATCGCGCCGTCCCCGGCCCGATGGCCCCGCGCCGCCGTTCTCTCACGCCCATCCTCGTGCTGACGCTTCTGGTCGTGCTCGGTGCCGGGGCGGCGTCCGTGCATTGGGCTCGCAGCTCGCAAAGCCCAACGACGCAGGCGGCTCTGCTGTCGGCGGCCCGGCCTGCGGCGGAGTTCGTCGCGGTGAACACCAGCGGGTTTCTCGTCGCCACCAAAGGAGGCCCGTTGGCGTTGAACGGAGCCGAAGCTCCGGCGCTGGGGCTACCCGCCGAGAAGCTGGCCAATGCAGTCGAGGCTGCATCTCCGCTCAAGGCGCGCGCGCGGCGTCGCGCACCCAGCCGCCTGATCTCCCGCACGTTCAGCGTCGACTCGAAAACTGCTGCGAACCGGGTTGGTGCGCCGCTGAATGCTTCGAAAGCGCCCGCTCGCACGCCCGGACGCTGAGCGGACGCAACTGTGCGTAGGTGTGTCCGACGTGCGTGTCGGGTGATTACGCATGGTAGATTCATTGACTTGTTCACGCGAGCCCGCGCATCCGCTGGCTTGCGAGCTGCCGGAAGCAGAAAACGACGCGCCGCTGGTGTGTTCGAAAGAGAGTGTGCAAGCGGAGCCCGAGACTCCAGCGCCGCGGCCCTTCGATGTTCTCGACGCCGCCATGAGTTGCGCTGGAAAGCTCGAAAACGTTGCCGTTGCATTGTTGAATGCGCAGGCGGCGCCGGTGCTGGCGTTGCTGAGCGGCGTGAAGGCCGGCTACGAGCTCGGTATGTGCATGCTCAATCAGCGGGACGCCGCCCTGCGCCTGGCCGAAGAAGAGCGCGCCATCCGGGAATGCCGGCGGCGCGGCGGTGAACCGGCCGAGCTCTCCGAGACCACGCTCCAGTGCGTCATGCCGCGCCCGGATCAGCCTCCTTGACTCGTTGGGGGCACCCTGGCGACGCCCCCGCCGCTACTCCGCGGCAATTTCTGAGTCGGCCACGAGCTTGAGCGAGCCGCTCTCGAAAAGATGGCGGCACTCGCTGCGCTGCACTTTGCCGCTCGATGTCTTGGGGACATTGCCCGGCATCACGAAGCACACTTCACTCACGGGTACGCCCAGGCTTTCGAACACCGCCTTGCGTATCGCCTCTTTGAGAGCGGTGAGGTCCGGCCTCGCTCGGCGGTTCAGCCCAGCCACGATCACCAGGTTCTCCGTCCCGAACGCTCCGCGAACACCGAACGCGGCAATCGCGCCCGGCC
>DATHEN010000930.1:0-4700 GCA_035318565.1 Polyangiaceae bacterium | reverse complement strand
TGCTCGACGAGGCATTCGCGCTTGCCGACCAGGTGGATGATCCCGATGTCAAAGCTTGGCCGCTGTTCGGTCGCGCGATGACGCTCTACACGCGCGGTCACTTCCGCGAGGCGCTCGAATGGGCGGAGCGCACTGAACGATGGGTGGCTCAAAACTGCATCGACTCCGGCTGGTTGTTGGCGGAGGTCGAGGGATTGATCGGTGTGCAACACGTCGCGATGGGAGAGATCGCGAAGTTTCGGATCGCCTCGGAGTCGACAGCGCGGCGTCTAAAGGCGAGCGGCAACGAGTTTCAGTTGGCGATCAGCAGCGCGCTGCGGAGCCAGTTGACGGTCGCGCGCGACGCGCCTGACGTAGCCCTCGATGAGCTCGCGGAGATCCTGCGAGAATGGCCGCGCAATGCGGTTGCACTCATCACCGTTTGGTCGACGGTGAACACGCTGATGTACCAGGGACGTTCCAGCGACGCCTGGCAGCTGATGGCACAGCACTGGCCCAAGTTCACGCGCTTCGGCTACCAACGCGTCAATCCGTGGAGGTATGCGCTGCCGCTGCTCGAGGCCACGGTGGCGCTGGCGTGCGCGCGCGACGGCCTCGGCGCGTCGTACTTGCGAGTCGCAGAGAAGGGACTCGAGCGACTGCGCGGGCTGCGCATGGACTGGACGGGCCCCTCCAGCCAGATGCTCGAGGCTGGGCTTTGCCAGCTCAAGGGCGATCGCGAGACTGCCGCGCAGCTGTACGGAGCAGCGGCGGAAGGATATGAGCGGCTCGCCATGCGCGGCTATGTTCAGATGTGCCGTCTACGCCAGTCCGAGCTCTTGGTCGGCCCCGAGGCCGAACAGCTCCGCGCATCAGCTGAACGCTGGTTCGCAGACCAGGGCATTCGCAAACCAAACGCATGGACGCGCATGTTCGCTCCGATCAGCGCGCTTGCCGATGCTGGGTAGGCTCGAGCCAGCCGCAGGGTAGAAAAACGCAACCAATCTCGGTACTGGCCCCACTATGGGAGTTGGCGGCTGTGCCGAAGCGGCTCGCCCAGAGAGGGCTAATCATGCGCGGAACCACCGTATTTGCCGTTGTACTTGCCGCCGTGCTCGTCGTGGGATGCGGCGACGACGACACCGCACCATCCTCGGATGGCGTCAAGGATGCAGGCGGAAAGTCGGGTACTGGCAAGGCCAACGCGGGCAGTGGCGCTGCCTCGAAAGGTGGCCAGGGCGGTACGAGCGGCGACTCGGGCGCAGGTTCCGGTGGACGCAAAGACGGCGGCGGCGGCACTTCGGGCGTAGCCGGCGACTCAGGCACGCGCGCGGACGGCGGCGTGCCTTCAGACGGTGGCGCCATGGACAGCGGCGCCGCCGACGGCGCCACGCAGCCGGCGCCCGGTTGCCAAGGACTGATGCAATGCTGCGCTCAGCTACCCACGGCGCAGCGCATGAGCTGCGAGTTGATCACGATGAATGCCGACGACGCGACGTGCGATCAGGTTCAGTCCATTTACTGCATGCCGGCGAGCACTGATGCGGCTGTAGCTTCGTGCGCCGCGCTCGATCAGTGCTGTCAAACGCTGCCCCTGGGACTGGTCCGCGTCGCATGCGCGACGACCGTGTCGAGCGGGATGGCGCAAGATTGCCAGCAGGTCATGGTCGTCTACTGCCCCGACGGAGGAGACCCGGACGCATGTGCGACGCTCACGTCGTGCTGCGCCGGCCTACCGCCGCCTCGGCGCGCGAACTGCAACACGATCGTACAGGCGGGCTTACCCTCAGCCTGCCAGAGCGCGGAAGCGTCGCTCTGCCCATAGCTGCGACTAACAGCTGCCGCGCTCGAGCGCGGTCGCGGAGCAGGAAAATGTCGCCTACGCCAGTCCGAGCTCTTGGCCGGGCCTGAGGCCGAAGAGCTCCGCGTGTCAGCTGAACGCTGGTTCGCAGATCAGGGCATTCGCAGACCAGACGCATGGACCCGCATGCTCGCTCCCATCAGCACGCTTGCTGACGCTGGGTAGCCGCGGTCTGCAACACGCAAGCCATCGACTCTCGGTGCCATTCGACGGTCAGGCGACTCGCAGGGGTGCCCATTCTTCGACCGGCAGGGGCGCAAGCCCAAGGCGGGCAAGCACGGCGTTCATGTCGGCAAGCGTGACGGCTTGCGGTGCGGTGATTTCGACGCCGAGCTGCAGTGGCGCGTGCGGAATGTGTTGAGTACGGGCGATCTCGAGGCCTGGCCCAGACCCGCGCCAGGATTGAAAATCCTCGTGTCGGCGGTTCGATTCCGTCCCTGGGCACCAACCCTGCTGGATTCAGCGGGGTTTTTGCGTTTGTGGGGGCACGAGCCGGTGCGAGGATTTTGCAACAGCTGCTTTGCGCTGCAATCGCGCCCCGTTCGCCCAGGCGCTCAGCGGTGGTCTTGCTTCGGGCGCTCCGACCCGGACCATGGCTTTGTCCGAGGCCGCGTGATCGGAATCGGCACGGCGATCGAGACATCTTGCTTGGTCGCCCGAATGGGCCGCGCATGCGCTGAGCTTTCCGGATCGAACTGCGCTTGCACGTAGCGCTGCCAAACGTACAAAGGCACGCGGATGTGGCCGCGCACGCCCGGTGCGCGCCGCAAAGCGGCACGCATGTGCGCGTAGGCCGTCGTGCGCGAGCACTTCATCGAGCCCATCACGTCGTGGACGTCGACGAACACGGGGATCTCGATCATGCGCGGCGAGCTCATTTCGGATCCTTCCACTTCTCGCGCAGAAGTCACCAGAACGCTCGCCAAGCCTTTGGCAACGTGGCGACGTCCCGGCTTGGTCGGTTCCTTGATGTCTGCGTTCATCGTCGCCTCCGTTGTTCGGCAACGATAGTGCGCATCCGTCACCGACCGCTTCAATAGCAGCGCGCTGCCGGTCGCGAACGGCGCGTCGGGCTTGACGAACACGCGCGCGCTGTTCGGCAACACAATGGCAAGCGCGACGGCAGGCAAAGGGACATGCGCCGTGACATCTCTTGCCGGTCGAATTGCGACACCTTACGCTCGGTGAACGACGTCGCTTGAAGCGACAGGACACCATGGGCGGCGAACTACGAATGACGCGCGGGCAGGTCGCCGAACGGCTCGGAATCAGCACGTCCTCAGTGGCTAACCGGACTCGCGGACGGCGAGCGAGCGCGCGCGGCCAGGGACGCACACGAGCGCCAACGTCGCGAGCTCATCGAGGACGAGCGCATGCACTTGGAGCAGTTGAAGGCGCTGTCGACTTGATTGCGCCCGGCGCCGCCGGACTCGGGCTCGGTGACCCCGAGTTTGTTCGTCGCTTCCCGGTCGAATGTCCCTCGCGCATCTGGGAGTTGTACCTCGCGCATGTGTTCGACAGCTGGGGGTGGCAACTCGTGCCGAGCCGAAAGCCGGGCGAAGGCCCTGACTTTGGGATCGACCTGACGAATCGAGATGGAACGCACAACACCATGTGGATCGAGGCGACCGCGCCGATGCCGGGGACGGGTCCGAACCGCACGGGCTTTCATCCGATAGGCAGGAGCAGCCAGGCCATGGCCTTCGGCGCCGAGCTTCAGCGCACGCAGAGCCTTAGAATTCTCCAAGCGCTGCAAGCAAAGTAAGCCAGTACCAGAGATGGATCGAGCGCGGGCTGGTTACGAAGGCCGAGGGGCCCGTCGTCGCGATAAGCGGGTCGCATTGGGATGGCGCCGACCCGCGCTGCCGCCGGTTCCGGGCAGTGCCGTCGATGCACCGGGATCATCGTCCTCGGCGCCGCAGCTCCACAGCAGTCCAACGGTCAGCGCGACCGCAATCGCTCGCATCATCGTCTCGCCCACCGTGCACCTCGCGGTTCAACACCCATCCCAGGGGCAATCGAACCACACGGCGCCATGCAGGCCGGGTTCGTCGCACGGGGTGATCGAACACGACCGTTTGACCCCGCGACACACCGACGCCTCCGGGGGTGCAGCGCTCACGACGCGGGACGACGCACGCTCACGCGAAGCCGCGGCGGCGACGCGATGGTGCGTAGCCGGGACGCGGGGCCTTCGCAGGTGGAGCAAACGGCCGCGCGGGGCTTTGATCCTGAATCGGGGCTGCCGGTGAGCGCCTCGGGTCTGGCTGCGAGCGACGCTGGGCTGGCTGCGAGCGATCCGGTAGCGCGCGCGCCGGAGCGGCATGGGCCAGGTCGGTCGGGAGCTCGATGGGGTCGATGCGCATGCGCGTGAGGCGCTCGATCGCGAGCAGCTCGGGGCGCTCCTGCGGTGCGCAGAAGGACAGGGCGATGCCGGTCAGGCCGGCGCGACCAGTGCGTCCGATCCGGTGCACGTAGCTCTCGGGATCGACGGGCATGTCGTAGTTGATGACGTGTGAGAGGCCCTTGATGTCGATGCCGCGCGCGGCGATGTCGGTGGCCACGACGACGCGCAGGTCGCCACGCTTGAAGCCCTCGAGCGCGCGCTCGCGCGCAGACTGGGACTTGTTGCCGTGGATCGCGGCCGCCTGGAGCCCAGCGCGTATGAGGTTATCGGCCAGGCGATTCGCGCCGTGCTTCGTGCGGGTGAAGACCAGGGCGCGGTCGGTGCGGTCGCAGCGCAGCACGGACACCAGCAGGCGCAACTTTGCGCTCATGTCCACGAAGTAGACGCCCTGCGAGATCGGCGTGCCGACGGAGGCCACGGGGTCGACCGCGACGCGCTGGGGCTGGAGCATGA
>DATHEN010000929.1:0-2443 GCA_035318565.1 Polyangiaceae bacterium | reverse complement strand
GCGCAACGGCTGCGCGACGACGACCCGCCCGGCCACCATGCCCGCGAGCGCGGGCGACACCAAGTGCGTGAGCTACGACGGCTGTCCCGGCGGCATCGAGCTGACCGGCTGCACGATCGAGAACGGCGGCCACTGCTGGTTCGGCAGCCCGGACTGCGGGACCGGCGGCGGAGACATCGGGCTGGCGATCGTCGGCAACAACAGCGACACGATGCGCAACACCGACGCGGTGTGGAGCTTCTTCGAAGCGCTCTCGCGCTGATCTGATCACGATGGCTGAGCGCACCTCGTCTCGGATCCGCTTCCGATCCGACGCGTGTCAGAGTCCTGCAGGATTCTCGTAACGATCTGTCGTGGCGCGTCACCGCATACTTTGCACGACGATCTAGGCACGGCTGGGTGCCGGCGCAGACGCTGTGTTGTGCCCTGCATTGGAACCACCCCGCCGCCTGGTTACGGAGGTCACGTCATGAACATTCGCGTGCAGTGCAGAATCCTGGCGATTCTGCCCTTCCTCGGCCTCGGCTGCGGAGGCGACGACGATACGGTATCACCCGGCATCACCGCCGCCGGCGGGGGCGCTACCACGGCGGGAAACGGTACTGCGGGGGCTGTCGCTGTCGGCGGCCAGGCGGGAACCGCGGGCGCGACCGCGCCCCCAGGCATCGCCGGTGCGGCAGCGGGCACGGCCGGCACAGCCGGCACGGCCGCAGCTGCGGCCGGGACCGGCACAGCCGGGATGGACGCGCCCGTCGCAGGCGCACCGGCCGCCGGCACCGGGGCCGCGGGCACCGGGGCCGCCGGCATGGCGGGTATGCCCTCGGGATCGGATGGCAAGCTGCCCCATGTCGCCATGGTCGAAGGAATGGGCAACGAGGACGCGGTGCTCGGCACGTTTGGGCCGGCGGTCAAGGTGAAGGACACCCCGCCCGGAGGCTGGCTCGTCTATCCGATGGACATCGGCCGGGACGGCATCAAGCATCCCATCTTCATCTTTGGTCCGGGTGGCGGAACCGACCCGCCCTACTACGACATGAACGGGATGCACTGGGATCACTACGCCTCGTATGGTTTCGTGATCTACATCGCGCCGATGTCGAGCTTCAGCAGCGCCGCGGCTCTGGACGATGGGCTGACTTGGGTGATCGCCCAGAACGACGTCGCCACCAGCCCGCTTTACCAAAAGCTGGATACAACCAAGGTAGGGGCGGCTGGGCACTCGCAGGGCTCGGTCATGGTCTTCAACTTCATGCCCGACGAACGCGTCACGACCACGATCCACATCTCCGGTGGGTCGATGGGTGGGTCTGGAGGCCCCGCGAACCTGACCGGTCCGACGTTCTTCCTGTGCGGGCCGTCGTCCGACGTTGCGTACGCGAATTGCGAAACCGACTTCGGAATCACGAAAGTGCCGACCGTCTATTCGAACATTCTCTCGGCTAGCCACCTCACTTCGGGTCGCTACGGATGGGGCGCCATCGTGGCTTGGCTGCTGTGGCACCTTGCCGGGCACGAGGAATGGAAGAAGGAGTTCCTCGAGCCCGGCGGCAAGTTCCAGACGGGTCGCTACACGACGAAGACCAAGAACTGGTGAGCGGAAACAGCGCGGCGTCGGGGCATCCCGGCGCCGCGATCCGTGTCTCGCACGGCTCGTGCGGCTCGTGCATAGTGCCGGGCATGCGTCGCGGGGGCTCGCTGTTCGGGGGGGTGTTCGTGGGGCTGTGCGCGCTCGGCTGTGCCAAGACGCCGTACCAGCTCAAGCAGGAGGCGCAGGCCCGGCAGGTCGCGCAGCTGCGGCCCGCGCAGCTCGAGCACGACTCGAGCTCATGGCGCGCGCTGCGCAGCATGCGCTTGCGTTTGTACGTGCGCAGCGGCGGCGACCTCGCCAGCCAGCGCAGCGCGTTCGAGGAGCGGCTCGAGCGCGCCAACCAGGTGTTCGAATCCGCGATGCGGCTGCGCGTGGTGCTGGAAGACGTGCGCGAGCTGCCGGCACAGCAGCCCATCGCGATCGACACGGAGAACGCGCTGCGCGAGCTCGAGCGGCTCGACCCTGGGCAGGACGTGGACTTCGTGGTGGCGATCATCGCGGCCTCGCCGGTCGTGACCTTGTCGTTCCACGAGCTGGGGCGCGCGAACGTGCTGGGCAAGCACATGGTGGTGCGCACCATGGACGACGTGGCCGAGCTGCGCGCGCTCGAGGGCTTCGACACGCTCGACCCCAACGAGCGCTCGCAGCTCTATCAACAGCGCAAGCGCCACAAGGAGACCGCCGTCCTGCTGCACGAGCTGGGTCACCTGCTCGGCGCGGTGCACACGCGCGACAACCTCGAGCTCATGCACCCCGCGCACGACAACGCGATGCGCGGCTTCGCCCCGGCCAACGTCGAGCTGATGGACTTGGTGGTGCAGAAGCGCCTGCGCGACCCAAACCAGCTCGGCGACG
>DATHEN010000928.1:0-5409 GCA_035318565.1 Polyangiaceae bacterium | reverse complement strand
CCGGATTGGGTGGGTCAGACGCCAGAGCGTGCCGTCTTGCAAGCCCGAGTGACGTACTAGCCATCACCGCAGCGTGCAAGTAGCGGAGCTACACGACTTTTTGGCACCTATCACGGCTTGTAGCGTTGGGGAGTCCGAGCTACACCGTCGGCGCTCGTGCCCAGACTCGCGCCAGTCGAGGCTAGTACTGCAGCCCGGAATTCCATTCCGGCTTGCAGTACGTCAGTAACAAGAGAGGTACCGAGGCTAGAGCCGTGCATGCCGAGGATTTCTGGCACCCTCACCCCGCTGGGGGTGCCGGAAATCTGGAATGCACAATGAGCCGAGGTGCTAGCGCAAGGCCACTGATGAGGCTCGGGAAACTCGCGTGCTGCTGCTTGTGCTTCGGCGCCGCGGCCGCGTGTCTGATGACTTCCGGGCCCCTCCACGCGCAGGAGGAAGAGGACGACGACGCGCGCGCGACGACTCGCCCCGGCGGCGGCCGAGCGAGGACCGTCTACAGTCGCTCGGCCACGCGCGTGCGCAAGGCGGGCATCGAGATGCCCGAGCTCCTGCATGTCGAGGAAGCGCCCTATCCCGACGAGGCGAAGGCCGCGGGCGCGGAGGGAGACGTGGTGCTGCGTCTCACCATCAGCGTGCGGGGTGAAGTCACGGACGCTGAGGTGGTCGAAGGCGCCGGTCACGGCTTCGACGAAGCCGCACGGGCCGCGGCGCTCAAGTTCCAGTTCAAGCCTGCGCGCCGCCGCGGCAAGGCGGTGCCGGTTCGCATCGACTACAAATATTCTTTCAAGCTCGAATCCGTCGATCTGGAGAACGAAACGACGACGCCGGCGCGCTCCTCGGCCGAGCTGCAGAAAGGCACGGTACCGGGCGGATCGGGTCACGTGGAGCGGCTCGCGGAGCCGCGCACGCGCGCACGGCGTGCCGGCGTGGCGTTGCCCGAGATCGTGCATTTCGCGGAAGCCACCTACCCGTCGGACGCCTGGAAGGAGGGCGTCGAAGCCGAGGTTCTGTTGCGCCTGCGGGTCAATGCACGCGGCGCCGTGACCCGTGCGGACGTGCTCGAGCGCGCGGGCCGAGGCTTCGACGAAGCGGCGCAGCGCGCGGCGCTGAAGTTCAGATTCAAACCGGCGCGCCGTGGCCGCCGAACGCTGCCCGTCAGTGTCGACTTTCGTTATTCGTTCATTCTCGGACATGTCGAGCTCGACGAGGAACCTTCGGAACGCGCGGGCGACCTCGCGGGTCAAGTGCGTGTGGCGGACACGGACGCTGCGCTGGCCGGCGCCGGGGTTCTGGTGCGCGCCGCGGACGGCCGCGAATACCGCGCCAGCGCCGATGCCGAAGGTCGCTGGGAGCTGCGCGATCTGCCCGCCGGCAAATACCGCGTGCGTATCCTCGCGCAGGGCTTCCGGGAGGTGGACGAGACCGAAGAGGTGTCAGTCGGCGAAGCGACGGAGGTGACGTATCGCCTGGCGCTCGAGTCGCGCGGCTTCGAGGTCACGGTGCAAGGTGAGCGGCCACCGCGTGAAGTGACGAAGCGCCGGCTCGAGCGCCGCGAGATCGATCGCATGCCCGGCACTGGCGGCGATGCCCTGCGTTCCGTTCAGAGCTTGCCGGGCGTGGCGAGACCGCCGCTTCTGGCAGGCTTTCTCATCGTGCGCGGCTCTGCACCCGAAGACAGCCAGACCTTCGTCGATACCGCAAATGTTCCGCTCATCTATCACTTCCTCGGTTTGTCGAGCATCTTGCCCACCGAGCTGCTCGACCGCATCGACTACTATCCGGGCAGCTTCAGCGCGCGCTATGGCCGCGGCATGGGCGGCATCGTGGATGCCGCGCTCCGTTCGCCGGACACCCAGTGCTACGCGGCGTACATGCGGCCCTCGGACGAAACGGGCTGCTACCACGGCTTGGTGCAGGGCGACGCCATTGCCGGTCGCCTGCTGCTGCAAGGCCCGATCTTCGGCAGCAAAGATTGGAGCTTCGCCGTCGCCGGCCAGCGCAGCTGGATCGACATCGCTTACAAGCCCGTGCTCGAGCGCACTGGCGGCACCATCACGCAGGCGCCCGTTTACTACGACTACCAGGTGATCACCGAGTACAAGCCCAACGCGAACCACAGGCTCAGCTTGCGTTTCTTCGGGTTCAACGATCGCCTGGAGGCGCTGTTCAAAGATCCTGCCGCCGTCGATCCCGCGTTTGGCGGCAACATCAGTCTGTCCACGAACTTCATGACCGGGCAGATGTTGTACGAGGGCAAGCTGGGACAAGACGTGGAGCTCAGCACCATGCTGGCCGGAGGCCAGGCGGGGCTCCGCTTCGCGATCGGCAGCTACTTGTTCGACTTGAACTCGTATCCACTGCAGGCGAGGAGCGAGATCGGCTGGCGCATGACGATCGGCATCAAGCTCAACCTGGGCGTGGACGTGCTGGCGGCGCCTTACGACGCGAACGTGATCTTTCCGCCGCCGCCGCGTCCCGGCGAGCCGAACCCGGGCCCGACCACCGGTAAGCGTCCCAAGGAGGCGCGCGAAAAGAGCAGCGTGTTTCGTCCCGGCGCTTACGCCGAGTTCGAGCTTCAGCCCTGGTCGCGCCTGCGCGTCGTCCCCGGAGCTCGCGTCGACTACGCGCGGGACTCCGGTAGTGCCGACTTCAGTCCGCGCATCAACGCCCGTTTCGATATCGTGCCCGGCCGTCCCACCGAGCATGGCGGGAGCTCGCGCACCACGCTCAAAGGCGGAGTCGGCATCTTTTACCAACCTCCGCAGTTCCAGGAGACGAACGAGGTCTACGGGACGCCAGGTCTGCGCTCCAACCGCAGCATTCACTATTCACTCGGCCTCGAGCGCGAGCTCAGTCGTCAAGTAGAGCTGAGCGCGGAAGGATTCTACAAACAGATCGATAGCTGGGTCGCGAGCGAGCTCTCCGACGATGGCGGCTTCGAGTACGACAACCGCGGCACCGGTTCGATCATCGGGCTCGAGACACTTCTCAAGTACAAACCCGACAAACGCTTCTTCGGTTGGCTGGCTTATACGCTCTCGCGCAGCGTGCGCCGGAACAGGCCTGAAGACGACGAATATCTGTTTCAATACGATCAGACGCACAACCTCGTCGCGCTCGGTAGCTATCGCATGGGAGACGGCTGGGAGTTCGGCGCGCGCTTCCGGTTGATCTCCGGACCGCTCGCCACGCCCGTACCCAAGCCGCCGGGCTTGCCGGCACTCTACGACGCCGACGCGGGCGCCTACACGCCTCTGCCCGGCAGACCGTTCAGCGAACGCTTGCCGATCTTCCACCAGCTCGACATTCGCGTGGACAAACGCTGGCAGTTCAAGCGCTGGCGTTTGAGCGCTTATCTGGATCTGCAGAACGCGTACAATAACAGACCGGTGGAAGCGCTGCTCTACAGCTACAATTTTGCACAAAAAACCTACGCCTACGGCCTGCCCATCATTCCGAGCCTCGGGCTGCGAGGTGAGTTTTGAGCGCGCGCGGCGTACTGCTCGCAAAGCTGGTCGCGCTTTTGGCGCTGGTGGGCTGCATGCCCGAGATCGACCGCGTGGCGGAGGTCGACACGGTTCGCGTTCTCGCCGTTCAGAAGACGGCGGAGCGCGATGGACAAGTCGTGGGCGCGGCGTATGCGCGGCCGGACGAGACGGTCAATTTTCACATGCTCTGGGATCGCGGCCTGATCGAACAGGACGTGGAGCGCATGTGGATCACGGGCTGCGTCAATCCAGCTGGCGACAGTTACATTGGCTGCTTGCCGTTTTTCGCCGAAAACATCGGCAATCTCGATCAGTTCAGGGAGCAGTACGTCGTGGAGCTGCCGGCCGCGCCGCGACCCTCCGCGTCCGACACGATTTCGGTTCAAATGCCTGCTGCCGACGTGCTCCATCCCGCGGCGAATACGCACGAGGATCGCTACGCCCTGTACACGGTCTTCTTCGCGGCCTGCGCCGGCGACATCGACCTTTCGCTCGATGACGTGTCATTGCCGGACGGCAAGCTGCCCATCACCTGTAAGCGAGATGGCCGCACGCTCGATGCCGATGAATTCGTGGTCGGGTACACGAGCGTGTACATCTACGAAAATCAACCCAACACGAACCCGTTCATCGGCTCGCTGTTTTTCGACAGTGACCTGCCCATCACGCAGGGATCTCTGTGCTCGCGCACCGACTGCTTCACGGCGCCGGAGCCGACGGAAGCGGACCGAGACGCCTTTTGCGCGCAGAATCCGCAGCTCTGCATGGACGCCTGCCCCGCTGACGGCGACATCGAGCAATGCCCCACGCACCTGCTCTATCCAGGCGTGAGCGAGCTGGATCCGGTCAACAGCGAGGTCGACAGCGTCTCCCAGCGCAATCTGCTCGAGCAACTCACGGTTCATTACCATGCGACTCGCGGGCTGATGCGTTCGGATGTGCGCGTGATCCGGGATGGCACGGGCGCCTGGAACCGAGACTACGGCAGCAACTACTACGCGCCGAAGGACCCGGGGTTCGTGCGCGTCTGGGCCGTGGTGCGCGACAACCGCGGCGGCGTGGATTGGATCTCCACGCCCTTGTACATCCGGTGAAGCGCGTCATGCACGCGTTGCGGCGGATCGCAGGTTGCTCGGCCGCGGCATGGGCGCTGATCGCCTGCATGCCGGAGATCGATCGAGTGGCGGAGGTGGATACGGTGCGGGTTCTCGCCGTTCAAAAGACCACCGAGCGCGACGGACAGAGCGTGGGCGCGGCTTACGCGCGGCCGGGGGAGACGGTCGACTTTCACATGCTGTGGGATCGCGGTTTGATCGAGCAGCCCGTGGAGCGGATGTGGATCAAGGGCTGCGTCAATCCGGACGGCGACAGCTATATCGGCTGTTTGCCGTTGTTCGAGCAAGCCGCGGGCAACTTGCAGGAGTTCAGAGATCAGTACGTGGTGCCGCTCGGGGCCGAGACGCGCCCGTCGGCGTCGGACACCATTTCGGTACAGATGCCGCCGGCAGAAATGCTGCGGCGACCCGAGAACGAAGACGAGCTGCCGTATGCGCTGTACATGGTCTTCTTCGCAGCTTGCGCTGGCGACCTGGATCTTTCGCGCGAGAACGTGTCACTGACGGAGGGCAGGTTGCCGATCACGTGTCAGCGCGACGGACGCACGCTCGACGCCGACGAGTTCGTGGTGGGCTACACGAGCGTGTACGTCTACGAAGATCGGCTCAACACCAACCCATTCATCGGGGCCGTGCAGTTCGACGAGACCGTCAAAACGAGCGGTGCAGATACGTGTGTGGGCACGGAGTGCTTCGATCCAGTCGAACCGAGCGAGGCAGACGCTGAGTTTTTTTGCGGGCAGAACCCGGGCTTTGTGTCAGCGCGTGCCCCTACGATGGCGACATCGAGAAATGCCCTATGC
>DATHEN010000927.1:0-4029 GCA_035318565.1 Polyangiaceae bacterium | reverse complement strand
TGGTGAAGAAGCCGCCCATCTTGTCGAGATCGTCGTTCAGCCCGCCGTCTTTCGACTGGAAGTAGACCGACAGGTTCAGCTCCACACCGAGATCGCGCTTGTGGCCGGGCGCCTGCGTGAACTGGCTCGCGCGCGTCCAGATCGCGGCGAAGCTGCCGCCGAAGCGCTGGCCGTTGGGGCTGCGCATGAAGTCGTAGTCCACGCTGGGCCGGAAGTAATAAACGCCCTGGACGCGGTTCAGGATGTTGCGGTTGAGGATCAGATCGACCCGGTAGCTCGGGTGAAAGCGGAACGTGGAAATCGTGTCGTCCCCGAACTGGTCCTGCAGGCCGTCGGAGCCGGGCGTGAGCCCCTGATCTGGCGACGGGCTGGCGACGCCCGAGCTCGTGCCGCCCACGTCCGGATCTCCCGAGCTCCAGCCGAACTTGAACTGCAGCTTCAGGCGATCTTCGACGAGCTTCTGTTCGAGCTCGGTGGCAACGCCGTACTGCTCGATGCTCCAGTCCTCACTCGAAGAGCCGACCCGAGTTTCGACGTTGTCGATGGAGCCGCGAATGGCGGCGGCTTCAGCCTCGAAGCGGAACTTCTTGTAACGGAGCTGAAACCACAGATCGGGAATCCAGGCCGAGGCCTTGCGGCGCTGAAAGCCTGCGGTCCGGCTGAGCGGGCTACAATCGAGCGCAGCTCCCTCCCCGCACGGGCCCTCCTGATCATTGGCCAGGTGCTGCTTGCGATAGGTTAGATGCAACCCGCCGTTGAGCACGACGCCGCCGCGCGCAAGGCTCAGCTTGCTGAGCTCTTCGCTCTTTTTGCGGGCGATGATCACCGTGTACTGATCGACGTCATCGAGCTGCGCGAGATCGTAGGGTTGGGCCTGCGGGAGCGCGAGCGAGTCACTGTTGACGCCTTCGTTCACGAAGTCCCAGGCACCGCCCAGGTACAGATCGAGCGGCTTGATGGCCGTGATGAACTGAATCCTATCGACGGTGGTCTGATAGTCGTCGTCGTAGCCATCGCCCGAATTGAGCAACATGCCGAGACCCCAATGCTCCGGCATGCGTCCGAAGCGGAGCTCCCCGACTGGGGTCATGTATTCGGCCCAGGCGCGCTTGACCCGAATGCTGTCGCGCAGGCTGTTGACCCCCGCACTGGGCGGCTCTTGCGAGTCGTCGAGCGCGCTGAGCGGCGTGTAGCCGGAGCGCTGGCGCACTGCCCAACCGCCGTCTACCGGGTAGTTGGCGTAGCCGCTCGGCGTGGAGCCCAGCACGATGTTGTCGAGCAGATCGACCTGGCTGACGACCCGCAGGTTGTCGGAAACGTGAAGCTCGGGGTTCAGGCGAAAGCGCAGGTTGGCGCCGGCCTGTGTCTTGTTCTTGCAGGGAAAGTCCGCGCCGCCTCCGGCGCCTTGGCCACTCTCGTCCGCCGTGCACAGCCGCGGTCCCCACGGCGCCGATACACCGCCGGAATAGTAATTGTCGGCCGGCATGGGCCAGAGCTGCTGCTGCGGTGGATCGACCCTGCCGAGCGAGAAATTGTGAAACAGCTCGGCGCGCACGCGGAAGTAGCCGTGCAGCTCGAGCGCGGGGCGAGCGTGCGACCACCAATCTTCGGCGAAGATCGCGTCGTCCCCGCTCGGACGCTTGGCTCCCGCTTCCGTACCCTGCGGGCGGCGCGCTGCCTCACTGTCCGTGTTGGCCTGCGGCCACATTTGCATCGGGCCAAATGGATTGGCCTCGGCCCGTGGTGCTGCTTCGGGTACGCGGGCTGCTCCTGCTGCTCCCTCGGCGCCTTGCGTTTCCGCCGCGGCGGGCTCGTCCTCTGCTGGAGCGGCTTCTTCGCCCTCCTCTGCCTCTTCCTCTGCTGGAGCTGGGACGGGTTTGGGCGCAGGTGCTGGCTTGGGTGCTGCCGCGGGCTTTGGAGCGGGTGCGGGCTTTGGGGCAGGCGCGTCTGCGGGCGCAGGCTGTGCGGCCCCATCGACCGAAGCCAGAAGAAGCGCGCCCGCAACGAAAATGGAGACGACGGAGCCGTTTTGCATTGAAATCTCGGGCGGGAACGCGGACGCGCCGGAGGTTTCGCACGCGCCGGTTCAGACTGTCAACGGCGTGCGCACCAAATGGGGTGGATTTGCGCCCCCGGCCCCGCAAATCGGGGCGCGTAGTCGCATTCCGCGTCGAGCCTTCCAGTGCGCTCGACCGACTCTCGCTCAGGCCTTGTAGGCAAGCATGATCGCCGTGCGCAATTTCTCCGCCTGCGTGGCCGCGACGGGGGAGGTACGTCCGGACGCGAGCCCCATTTGCGAAATGGCCTGCGCCTGTTCGGCGAGCCGCTGCTGCGCCGTCCAGCCGGCAGACTCGGACAGGCCGAGCGCGCTGCGAAAGGCTTCGCCCATGTCGATTGCCGAAGCGAAGCGGTGCATCGGATCCTTCGCGAGAGCCCGAGCCATCAAGACGTCGAGAACGGCCGGTGCTGCTGGGACGAGCCGGGTCAAGGGCGGCGGGGTTTCTTCCACTTGTGCCGTGCGCACCATGATCTCGTTGCGCTCCGCTGAATCGAAGGGGGTAACGCCGGCGAGCATTTCATAGAGCACGATGGCCGCACCGTAGAGATCGGCGCGCGGGTCGATGTCCCGGCCGAGCACCTGTTCCGGCGCCATGTAAGCTCCAGTGCCGGGCGCCATGCCTCCCGTGTTGCGCACTTCGTCCTGTGGAACGCGCGCGATGCCGAAATCCGTGAGCTTGACCACGTCATCGCGCCGGATCAGCACATTCGACGGTTTGACGTCGCGGTGAATGATGCCGAGCGCGTGGATCGCGGCGAGCGCGCCGAGCAGCTGCGAGAAGTAGTGCCAGGCGCGCATGAAGGGCAGGCACGGAGCGCGCTGTGCTTGGGCCTGCACCACGTGCCAGCCGATCACTTGGTTGAGCGCTTGCCCGTCCACGAGCTCGATCACCAGCGCGAGTTGCTCGGCATCTTGAACCAGCCCGAAGAAGTGAACGATGTTGGGATGCGACAAACGCCGTAGTGCTTCGGCTTCCCCGAGAAACAACTGGCGCGCGCGTGCCCGTCCCCGAAGCAGCGGGTTCAGGACTTTGACGGCTACCGGGTGGGCAGGCGTGCCGGCCTGAGTGCCGCGCGGGTTGTAGTAAAGCCAACCGCGCCGCACGACGCCCATCCCTCCTTCGCCTACAACGTCGCCAACCACCACCTTGCCCCAGCCGAGGTCGAGCTCCGCGCCCGCGCTCACGGTGGGCGCCACGCTCGGCGGCAGCGCAGAAGCGCCGCACTGCGGACAAAACCGCCCCTCTATCTGCATGACACTGCGACAACGAGTGCAAACAGCCACGGGATGTCGAGCGTAATAGCAAGGAAGGAGCACGCATGCCCGATCCGCGACCTTCCATAAGCCTCGCTCGCGCTCGATTTCCCAATCTGAGCCGCCGACTTTTTGCCGGCGAACGCGCTCTGCAGAGGCGTTGCGGAAGGCTGGCCGACTGTGGAAGGATACCTTGCGGTCGGCCCATATTCTTCGCGCTCTCGCGCAAGAAGTCAGGATGAAAGTGCGCTCCTCTTCTCGCTCCTCCCTCCACGCTCTCAGGTCCTCCCCGTTCCGCTTCGGCCGCTGGCTGCGCGTCGGCTCGGGGGCGTTCGGTGCAGCGTGCGCCGTGGCTCTGTTTTCCGGCGCGTCCCTGGCGGATTCGATCGAGAACGAATTTACGGTGCAGCGCTTCAATCCCGCACCAGGGCCGCGCAACTTCTTCACGACCCGCGGCGCACGGACGGATGGCGAGATGGCCTTCAGCGGCGGTCTGTTCATCAACTACGGGTCGCAGCCCTTCGTCGTCGAAAGTTGTGAGTCGCTGACCAACTGTGACGAGCCGAACGCATTGTTTCGGGAGGACGTGGGCGGCGTCGAAAATATCGTCACCGGCGACGTTCTGGCTTCGATCACTCCGTTTCCTCGCTTGCAGCTCGGCCTGCGCGTGCCCGTGACGTGGGTGGACGGCGACGGCATTACCGCAGACGGCTCGC
>DATHEN010000926.1:0-4997 GCA_035318565.1 Polyangiaceae bacterium | reverse complement strand
CGCCGGAGCATCTGCCGAACGATGGCTTCGATGTGCTTGTCGTTGATGCCCACGCCCTGGAGCCGATAAACCTGCTGGATTTCGTTCACCAGCCAGGCCGCGAGCTCCTTCTCACCCTTCACGCGCAGGATGTCGTGCGGGTTCGCCGGACCGTCCTGCAGCGGATCACCCGCGCGTACGTGATCTCCCGGCTGCACCTGGATGTGCTTGCCCTTGGGAATCAGGTACTCGCGTGCCTGGTCCGGCTGCTGCTGGCCGTCGATGCCGTACGGCGTGATCACCACCTTGCGCTTGCCCTTGGTGTCTTTGCCGAAACTGACGATGCCGTCGATCTCGCTGATGATAGCGTGATCTTTGGGTTTTCTCGCCTCGAACAGCTCCGCGACACGGGGTAGACCGCCGGTGATGTCCTGCACCTTCGTGGTGTCGCGCGGGATACGAGCGATGGGATCGCCCGGGGCGATCTGCTCGCCGTCCTGAGCGACGATGTTCGCGCCGACCGGCAGCAGGTAGCGCGCTTCGAGCTCGCTGCCCGGTAGCCGCACCGGCTCGCCCGTCTCCGGGTCGGCGATGGTGATGCGGGGACGCAGATCCGCAGCGCGCGACTCGATGACGATCTTGCGCGATAGACCCGTGACCTCGTCGACCTTTTCGATGACGGTGACGCCTTCGACCAAGTCGCCGTACTTCACGATACCGCCTACCTCGGTGAGGATCGGGGCCGCGAACGGGTCCCACTCCGCAACGATGCTTCCGACCGGTACGCGCGTGCCGTCCGTAGTGCGCAGCACCGCGCCGTACACCAGGCGGTGATGCTCACGCTCGCGACCGGTGTCGTCCATGATCACGAGCTCGCCGTGGCGATTCATGATCACGACCGTGCCGTCGCGTTTGCGCGCGACCTGGGCGTTGCGAATGTGCACGGTGCCCTCGGTGCGCGTCTCGAGCGAGCTCTGCTCGATCTTGCCGCGCGCCGCAGCGCCGCCGATGTGGAACGTACGCATCGTGAGCTGCGTACCGGGCTCGCCGATCGACTGCGCGGCGATGATGCCCACCGCCTCGCCGATGTTCACGCGATAGCCGCGGGCCAAGTCGCGCCCGTAACACATCGCGCACACACCGCGCCGAGTCTGGCAGGTCAGCACCGAGCGGATCACCACCTCTTCGATGCCCGCTTCTTCGATCTTGTCGACCAGCGGCTCGTCGAGCTCGGTGTTGCCTTCGACAATTACCTCGCCCGTGAGCGGATCCACCACGTCCTCCAGCACCACGCGGCCGAGGATGCGGTCGCCCAGGGGTTGGATGACTTCGCCGGCTTCCTCGAGCTTGGTGACCCGGATGCCGTCGAGCGTACCGCAGTCGAATTCGGCCACGACCGCGTCCTGCGCCACGTCCACCAGACGCCGCGTGAGGTACCCGGAGTTCGCCGTCTTGAGCGCGGTGTCCGCCAAGCCCTTGCGCGCGCCGTGCGTCGAGATGAAGTACTGCAGCACGCTGAGACCTTCGCGGAAGTTCGCCGTGATCGGGGTCTCGATGATTTCGCCCGAGGGCTTGGCCATCAGACCGCGCATGGCGGCGAGCTGACGCATCTGCTGCGTCGAACCACGGGCGCCGGAGTCGGCCATGATGTAAACCGGGTTGAAGCTCGATTCCTCGCTGGTTTCGCCGGTTTCGGGGTCGGTCACGACTTCACGACCGATGCCACCCATCATCTCTTCGGTGACGCGGTCGGCGACACCTGCCCAGATGTCCACGACCTTGTTGTAGCGCTCGCCATCGGTGATCAGACCCTCCTGGTACTGATCGACCACGCGCTCGAGCTCCGCCTGAGCGGCGTCGATGAGCTCCTTCTTCTTGTCAGGGATGACCATGTCATCCATGCAGATCGAGATGCCGGCGCGCGTCGCGTAGGTGAAGCCGAGCGTGCGCAGACGGTCTGCGAGGAGCACGGTCTCCTTGTTGCGATGCTTGCGGTAGCAAACGTCGATCAGCGCGGAGAGCGCCTTCTTGTTCAGCACCTTGTTCGCGTAGTCGAAGGGGATGCCGGGCGGCAAAACCTCGCTCAGGATCACGCGGCCCACGGTGGTGCCGATGATGCGCGTGCGCGGAGCGCCTTCGTCGTCCTTGTCCTCGATGCGAACCTTGATGCCCGAGTGCAGGTCCACGACGCCGTTGTCGTAGGCCATGCGCACTTCTTCCGGCGAGCTGAACACGCCACGCAGGTAACCCTGAATCTGGCCGCTCTTCTCGTCGAACGTCATCGAATCCTCGCGGAAGCTGCCGTTCGCGTAACGGCGCAGGCGCGTGGCGTAATAGAGCCCGAGCACGATGTCCTGCGTCGGGTTGATGATGGGACGACCGCTCGCCGGCGAGAGGATGTTGTTCGTGCTCATCATGAGCACGCGCGCTTCCATCTGAGCCTCGATGGACAGCGGCACGTGCACGGCCATCTGGTCGCCGTCGAAGTCCGCGTTGAAGGCCGCGCACACCAGCGGATGCAGCTGAATGGCTTTGCCTTCGATCAGCACCGGCTCGAAAGCCTGAATGCCGAGGCGATGCAACGTCGGGGCGCGGTTCAGCAGCACCGGGTGCTCGCTGATCACCTCGTCCAGGATGTCCCACACCTCGGGACGCTCCTTCTCCACCATCTTCTTGGCGCTCTTGATGGTGTTGACGTAGCCGCGCTCTTCGAGCTTGTTGTAGATGAACGGCTTGAACAGCTCGAGCGCCATCTTCTTCGGCAGACCGCACTGGTGCAGACGTAGCGTGGGGCCTACGACGATCACGGAGCGGCCCGAGTAATCCACGCGCTTGCCGAGCAAGTTCTGACGGAAGCGGCCCTGCTTGCCCTTGAGCATGTCGGACAAGCTCTTGAGCGGGCGCTTGTTGGGACCGGTGATGGTCTTGCCGCGGCGGCCGTTGTCGAAGAGCGCGTCCACCGCTTCTTGCAGCATGCGCCGCTCGTTGCGGATGATGATCTCCGGCGCGTTCAGCTCGAGCAGGCGCTTGAGGCGGTTGTTGCGGTTGATGACGCGGCGGTAGAGGTCGTTCAGATCGCTCGTCGCGAAACGACCGCCATCCAGCGGCACCAGCGGGCGCAGATCCGGGGGGAGTACCGGGATCACCGTCAGCATCATCCATTCCGGACGATTACCGCTGCCGCGGAACGCTTCCACGACCTTCAGGCGCTTGGCGTACTTCTTCCGCTTCGCCTCGCTGGTGGAGAGGCGCATGTCCTGGCGGAGCTGCTCGGCCAGCGCGTGCACGTCCACGCGCTTGAGCATCTCGAGCACGGCTTCGCCGCCCATGCCGGCATCGAAACGATCGTCTCCGTACTCTTCGAGGAGCTGGGCGTACTTGTCCTCCGTCAGCAGCTCACCCGCCGAAAGCCCCGTGTCTTTCGGGTCGATGACGATGTACGCCTCGCAGTACAGGACCTTCTCGAGATCCTTGAGCGTGATGTCGAGGATGTTGCCGATGCGGGACGGCAAGCTCTTCAAGAACCAGATGTGCGCGACGGGGGTGGCCAGGTTGATGTGACCCAGGCGCTCGCGGCGTACCTTCGACTGGATGACTTCCACGCCGCACTTCTCGCAGACAATGCCGCGGTGCTTCATGCGCTTGTACTTGCCGCAGATGCACTCGTAATCCTTCACCGGGCCGAAGATCTTGGCGCAGAACAGGCCGTCACGTTCCGGCTTGAACGTGCGGTAGTTGATGGTCTCCGGCTTCTTCACCTCGCCATGGGACCACTCACGGATCTTCTCCGGGCTCGCGAGCGAGATACGCATCGCGGAAAAGGACAGCGGGTCTTTGGGCTTCTCGAAAAACGAGAAAATGTCACGCATGAATAGAGCCTCCCGAAGGTTGGAGGATGATCTGGGCAGACGGCTTGGAAAGGGCGCAGGCGGCGCGAGCGACGCTCATCGCGCGACGCTGTGGGACGAGCGGAACCGGGCGACCGGGCCTGCTGGGGCTGACTGGAGTGGCTTGTAATCTTTTCAAAATCAAACCTGCTGCCGCTGAGCCCCGGCTCGGACGCCGAGGCTCGTAGAGCGGCTTTCGTGACTCAGTCTTCCGCTGCGTTGGCGGCGGGACCTTCCACCAGCTCGACGTTCAGGCAAAGCGACTGGAGCTCCTTGATGAGCACGTTGAAGCTCTCCGGCAGACCGGCTTCGAGCGTGTACTCACCCTTGACGATCGACTCGTACATGCGGGTTCGGCCCTGCACGTCGTCGCTCTTGACGGTGAGGAACTCCTGCAGCGCGTAGGCCGCGCCGTAGGCCTCCATGGCCCAAACTTCCATTTCACCGAGGCGCTGCCCGCCGAACTGGGCTTTGCCACCCAACGGCTGCTGCGTGACGAGCGAGTACGGGCCGATCGAACGAGCGTGAATCTTGTCGTCGACCAAGTGGTGGAGCTTCAGCATGTACATGATGCCCACCGTGACATCCTGATCGAACGGCTCGCCAGTGCGGCCGTCGAACAAGATCGCCTGCCCGGAGAGCGGTAGGCCCGCGCGTTCGAGCGTCGATTTGATTTCGCTCTCGGGCGCGCCGTCGAACACGGGTGAACCGAAGAACAAGCCGCGCTTCAGCTTGGGAGGCAACGCGAGCACTTCTTCGTCCGAGTAGGACTTGATGAGCTTCACGAAGTTTGGGTCCGAAGCGTAGGCGATGATCAGCCGTTCGCGGATCTTGTCCGGGCCGAACTTGTGCTCGTACATGTGCTGGAGCTGATTGCCGAGCTCGCGAGCACCCCAACCGAGGTGCGTCTCGAGGATCTGGCCCACGTTCATGCGGCTGGGAACGCCCAGTGGATTCAGGACGATGTCCACCGGCGTGCCGTCCGACAGGTACGGCATGTCTTCCTCGGGGAGGATGCGGCTGACCACACCCTTGTTCCCGTGACGACCGGCCATCTTGTCGCCGACCTGCAGCTTGCGCTTGATGGCGACGTACACCTTCACCATCTTGATGACGCCGGGGGGTAGCTCG
>DATHEN010000925.1:0-3341 GCA_035318565.1 Polyangiaceae bacterium | reverse complement strand
CGCCAACGGACTTCCGCGGGGCGAAGCAGAGCTGCGGAGTCAGCTGAAGCGCGCGGCGCTTTCGATTTCGCTCAACATTGCCGAGGCTTCGGGGAAGCTGACGGAGAAGGATCGGAAGCACGTGCATTCGATTGCGCGAGGTTCGGCGATGGAGTGTGGGGCTGTACTCGATGCGCTCGAGGACTTGGGTTTCTGCGAGCGGGCTCGACTCGCAGAGGGCCATGACTTGATCGTGCGGATCGTGGCGATGCTCACGCGGATGTCGCGTTGACCGGTGCCGCTGCGTGCAGCCGACCTGTCGCGAGCCAAACGAAGAGCACCTCATTGCCTCCGCGCCAGCGCCCGCCGCGCGTCCCCTTGGCTCCGCGGTTGCGCGTCGTGTCTCGTGTCTCGTGTCTCGTGTCTCGTGGACGTCTTCGTGGTCGCGCTCGACTCTGAATAAGCAACCGACCACGACGACGTCCACGAGACACGAGGCTTGGCCAAGAGGCCAAGCAGGCAGCGGGAAGCGAACCCGCTGCCGGTACAGCTCCCTGCTGCTCGCTCGCGCCCGCGGCACTATCTCAGTGCAGGGGACGGGCGTGAGCTTAGCTTGCTGCCACCCACGTCCTGGAGGACCGGCACCGGCCGATCCCATCGATTTGTATTCTATATAGACAGCCATGCGCATCCGATGATATTACAGCGCGCGGAGGACATGACATGGCCAGGAGCGCGATCGTTTCAGGGACTGCTGCGCCGACAGGGCGCCGCTGGGCATACGCGGGGTGTTTGCTGCTCGCGACGATGCTGGGCTGCGCGGCCGAGCTCGGCGACGAAGGCGCGCTCGATCAGGGCGAGACACAGGAGGTCGGCGTCGTCAGGCAGGCGATGGGTGCGACGGCGACCGTGCGCTCGGGGCTCGGTGACCGCACCAACGTCTGGAACGGGAACTACGGAGTCTGGATCAAGAGCGGGCCCGATTGCAAAGTCACTCCATTCACGGTGCAGCGCGTCAAGCTGTCTGACGGCGCCTTGCAGTCCACAAACCTGGGGTGTCGCCCGGCAGTCCAAGCAGCCGTCGCGCCGAACGGCACGACGCACGTGTGGATCGGTGGTTCCTCGGGCGCGCTGAGCTACCATCAGATCTTGACCGTGAACGGCGTCGGATTCACGAAGCGAATCGACACCGACGGCTCCGTGCACGGCATGGCAGCCACCGACACGCACATCTACTGGGCGGATGACGACGGCGTGAAGCGCATGCCCAGCAATGGCAGCTCGGCTGAGCTGCTGTTTTCGGCGGAAGACACCTTCGTGTTCGGGTCCGAGGCCGTACAAACCAACGTGTTCGGAATCGACAACGGCCTGGTGATCTTCGGCGCGGTCGTCGACAGCGGGACGTGGCTTGCTATAGGCGAGATGTGGCTCGACGGTGCCTTCCCTGTCGAGCAGTTCCGGATGGGCGGCGGCACACTCGCCGGACTGACCTGGGACGACGACAACTACTACTACGCGTGGAAGAGCGGGTCCATCGGTTCGAAATCGCGATGGCCGGGCGGAGGCCTCACGAATCTCTACAACGGCCCTTCCGGCTACACGCTGGAGCCCGGGCTCGCTGACTCGAACGGCAATCTGTACTTCTTGCGCCGCAGCAACGCGACCCTCAAGACCGACATTCTGCTCCGGGCCACGAACGGCATCGTTGCGGTCCAGAAGTTAGACGTCGGCACCTTCTACCACGACGGGCTGTACGTGCGGAGCGGCAACCTGTTCTGGTCCAGCAACAATGGCATCTTGAAGAAGGCCTCGCTTTGAACGCGCGCGGCGACGCGCGTGCTACCAGGCGGCTCCAGCCAATTCCGTGCATCCGTTCCGTCGCGGCGCAGCGAACGAAATGAGCAAAGCCGGCCGCGGGAAGCGAACCCGCCGCTACGACAACGCGACGGCGACGCGCGTCCCCAGGTAGCGCTCGTAGCGGGCGATGGCGGCGCGCATGGCCTGCTTGCCGGCTGCATCGAGCTTGGTGAACAGCCGCAGCTGAACGCCCGCCTTGCCCTTGTCCGCCGCGTGGTCCCAGCCGCCGATCACGTGGCCGTTGCGGACCACGATGTGCCGGTAGAGGTACTCCACGATCGAGTCGACGCCTGCGGTCGTGCGCGGATCGAACGACGGAGCGTGGTCCTTGTAGGCGACCACCAGCTCGTCGTAGCTAGGTAGCAAGCACACGCTCTCGCCAGCCGGGACGCGCCGCGGCTGATCGGCGGAGAACCAGAACGTCTTGCCGCCGTGCGTCTCCGAGGCCAGCCGCTCCTGCACGGCCGCGAGCCCGGCACGCGCGTCACCCACCGTCAGCCCCGCCCACCACGCGAAGTCCTGCACCTGCGCCGGCCCGTGGCTCTGGAAGTAGCGCAGCGCGAGCAGGCCCAGCGCTTCGTCGCGCTCGGGCGCGCGCGGGATCGCGGGCACGCGCTCGTCGAGCAGCGCGTAGGTGTGCTGCTTGCCGCGACGCGGCCCGCTGCAGATCAACGCCGACAGCTCGGCGTGCATGGCGAGGTGCGCGAGGCGCAGTCCGGACGCCGTGATGCCCGCGGCTGCCACCGCCGCTGCGAGCTCCTTGCGCGTCGCGTGGCGACCGCCAGCCAAGGTCGCGGCGATCACGTCGTGGCTGCGCGCGACCAGCTTGCCGTCGATCTCCACCTTGCGGTCGTACGGCGCCATGAACGCGCGCACGCGCGGCGCGCTGAGCGCGAGCAGCCAGCGGATGTCCTCGGGCAGGACGAAGTGCCAGGTCGGCCGCAGCACGTGCGTGCGCAGGATCGTCCCGCTGTTCAGCGCGGCCTCGACCTCGGCCTCGCTGCAGCGCTTGGTCCGCTGCGCGACCCCCCACTTGGCCGGGACGTACTCCTGCGCTTGCACGGCGCCGAGCCAGCGCACCACATCTTCCGGTCCCGCGAGCGGCTTGCCCACCAGGTGCTGGTTTCGCAGCCGCTGCCTTGCGATGCGCAATGTGCCCTGGTCCACGGACGCGGACGGTAACACCGGGAAAGCGCGAAAAAGAACCGCCCGCCTTCCCCGAAGGCGATGAGCTAGGGTCCTTAACGCCCGACTACTCACAGGAGCAGAGATGATGAAGCGAATGATCGTTGCGAGCGCGGGCGCGGTGCTGGGACTGCTGGGATGTGGCGACGGTCAGGCCGGGCCCGACTACCAGGGCGACCCGCTGATGTCGCTGAAAGGCGTGGTCACCTCGTCGGGAGCCGCGCTCAGCGCCGATCAGGTGCCCGCGTTGATGTTCCCCGCGCCGTATGCGGAGCTGACCGCCGGCGGGGGCGCCGTGCACTTCGTGAAGGGCGAGGTCG
>DATHEN010000924.1:0-7634 GCA_035318565.1 Polyangiaceae bacterium | reverse complement strand
CCGTTGCGTATTCGTTCAGCCGGCCCAGCACCAGGAACAGCGCGGCCACCAGCATGCCGGCAGAGAGCAAATAAAAACCCCAGGACGTGGACCTGGGATCGAGCGCCATCACGTCGGCCTTCAGATCGCGCGCGCGCTGGTGCTCGATGGCTTCGCGGCGGAACAGCGGAATGGGCGCGGCCGCCATCAGCGAGCTCCTGCTTTCGCGGGCTCAGCGCGGCGCACCTCGACGGAGGCGCCGGGCAAAAAGCGTGCTCCGTCCGGTACCTTCTCCGGCAGGAGCGCCGTAGCGAACACCAGCTCTGCGGAGGGATCGAGCTCCGGACGGATCGCCGAGACGCTCGCGCGCACTTCGCGCTCCGCGCCGGGCAGCGTCACCCGCACCGCGCTGCCCGGCGCGATCCGGCGCTCGCTGGCCGGAAAAGCAAACCGCACCTGACGATCGTCACTCAGCACGCGCAGAATGACCTGACCCGCGAGCACGCTGTCTCCCGGGTCCACGTCCAGGCTGACCACGGTACCCGAAAACGGCGCCACCAGCGTGCCGCGCGCGACCTTGAGCCGCTGCTGATTGACCTGCGCCTGGCCCACACCGACGGAGGCGCGCGAGGCGCGGAGCTCTGCTTCGGCGACCTTCACCTCTGCCTGGGCGGAGTCCATTTCCTGATGTGACAACCACTCTTCACCCTCACGCAGGCGCGCGAGCTTCGTCTTGGCGGCTTCGAGCCGGGCCTCGGCGCGCGACGACTCCGAATGGCGCTGGCGCAGCTCGGCGTCCGCCATACCGAAGGCCGTGGACAACTCCGCCGGATCGAGCTGAACGATCGGGTCGCCCATGGCGACGCGCGCGCCGGTTCGGGCATACACTTCGGCGACGCGCCCCTCCGATTCGGCGGCCAGCTCCGCGGTATAGCCGGCCACGATCACTCCCACCCAGGGTTTCTCCGCGAGCGGACCCTGCTTGGCGGCGCCGGCCTGCGCCACGTGCGGCGGCGGCGGTAAATGCGCGGGCGGAGTGCGCTGGAGCAGCCCAACGGCCAGCACGCCGCACACCATCGGAACCGCAGCCGCAGATATGAGAGCAACGTCCGACATGCGTTATGTAACGAGGTTACGAGAAATTAAATGCCACTCTGAACAACAGAGTAGCGACGACAATGCTCAATGCGTCTCGGAACAGCAGTCGTTTTGGGGTCGGGGCCCCGAAACCTGAGGGTGGGGACCCACTCGATTCACTCGAGTGGGGCGGGAGCTGCGATGGACTAAATGAGCGGATTACTGCGGCCCCGTAGCAACATTCAGGACCGCAGCAATCCACTCGCTGGAGAGCTTACTTGCCGAGGCCGCTGATCAGCTTGCCGAGGCCGCTGATGATGCCGCCCGCAACCTGGAGCGTGGCGTCGATGGCGCCGCCAGCGACTCCCACGACGTCGGACACGATATTGCCCACCGAGCCAATCAGGCCAGTCAGCAAGTCACCAACGCTACCACCAGCAACTGATTCGAGGGCCGCGTCGTCGATCGGAGTCAGCATGTCTTTGTTCATTTTCGTTTCTCCTGTTTTCCTCGTTTAGGCACAAGACCCGGCCCCGGGCGCGCGTATCCCGCAGCTGCCGCATCGACAACTACCGGGCTCGCGAACCCGACTCCCTTCTTGCACTGGCACCCTTGATATATCGCGATAACACGATTAGCAATTCACCAACTCTGATTCATAGATACAACGCAAACCGAACACTGCGTATCATTCGTGTGAGTGATAACACTCTCGCTCATCGTGAATTGCCGTTCGATACCGAGTGTTTCGCGACGCACGACCAACGTATTCGCAACATTCGGACCAGCGCTCCGCCACGCACGCCAACGGCGATCTGCCGGCAATTCCCGCGGTGCTGAATCTCGCCCGCGACATGAGCGTCGCAGTCGAAGCGGTTCGACGCGCGTCAGCGTTGTCGCAGCGCTGGCTCGCGCAGGGCCGCTCACCCGCGCCGGGAGCCGAGCGCCGCGTAGATTTTCGCCGGACTTGGACGGTCGAGGGTGTGCGCGCTGTGCCTGGCGCACGGCGCGGCGACGCTCGAAGCCGGAGGTTTAGGACATGCCGGGCTGCTCGCCCGGAGCGTCGCTGAGCGGCGCGCGCGTGACGGGCTCGTCCTCGGGCTCGACGCCCTCGCCCGTCCAGAGCTCGCCCGCGCGGTACTCGAGCACGAGCCGGCGCTTGCCGAACATACGCTCCGGATCGGCCACGGCCAGCGCTTCACGGAGCACGTCGTCCATGTGATCGACCAGGACGATGCGCAGTGAGCGCAGCACGCGCCGCGGGATCTCCCGGAGGTCCTTGCGATTGTCCTTCGGGATCAGCACCACTTTGATGCCGTTGCGGTGCGCGGCCAAAAGCTTCTCTTTGAGCCCGCCGATCGGCATCACCCGGCCGCGCAACGTGATCTCGCCGGTCATGGCCACGTCCGAACGAACCGGAATGCGCGTGAGCGCGCTCGCGATGCTCGTGGCCATCGTCACGCCGGCGCTCGGGCCGTCCTTGCGGATGAAGTCCGGGAAGTGCACGTGCACGTCGATCTTTTGATAGAAATCGGGCTCCAGCTCGAGCACCGCGCTGCGCGAGCGGATATAGCTCATGGCCGCCTGAGCGCTCTCTTCCATGCCCTTCTCGAGCAGACCGGTGATCACCAGCTTGCCCTTGCCGGGTACGACGCTGACCTCGCAATCGAGGATGTCGCCGCCGTGCTCGGACACGGACAGGCCGTGCGTGAGACCAATCGAGTCGTGCTCTTCCTTCTTGCCGAGCCGGTAGCGCGGCACGCCGAGGAACTTGGGCACGTCCAGGCCGCGTACGTCGATCTTTTGATCTTTGCCCTCTTTGACCACGCGCAGCGCTGCTTTGCGGCAAATGCTGGCAATTTCGCGCTCCAGGGAGCGGACCCCGGCTTCCTTCGTGTAGTGGTGAATGACGGTGCGCACGGCGTTCTCGGTGAACGCGAGCTCCACCTCGTTCAAGCCGCATTCGGTCTGCTGGCGCGGAATCAGGTATTTCAGCGCGATGTTCAGCTTCTCGAACTCGGTGTAGCTCGAGAGCTGGATGATCTCCATGCGGTCCTGCAACGGCAGCGGGATGCCGCCCAGGGTGTTGGCCGTGGTGATGAACATCACGTCCGACAGGTCGTAGTCGAGATCGAGATAATGATCGTTGAAGTTGTGGTTCTGCTCGGGGTCCAGCACTTCGAGCAGCGCGGCAGCCGGATCACCGCGGAAGTCCGTGCTCATCTTGTCGATCTCATCGAGCAGGAACACGGGATTGTTGGTGCCGACCTTCTTCAGGTTCTGGATGATCTTGCCGGGCAGCGCGCCGATGTACGTACGGCGGTGACCGCGGATCTCGGCTTCGTCCCGCACGCCGCCGAGTGACAGGCGCACGAACTTGCGGCCGGTAGCCCGAGCAATGCTCTTGGCGATGCTGGTTTTTCCGACGCCTGGCGGACCCACGAAGCACAGGATCGGACCCTTGAGCTGCTTGGTGAGCGCCTGCACGGCCAGATACTCGACGATGCGCTCTTTGCACTTCTTGAGGCCGTAGTGATCTTCGTCGAGGATCTTCTCTGCTTCGGCGATGTCGAAGCGTTCCTCGGTCTTGTCCATCCACGGCAGGCTCAAGATCCAATCGATGTAGTTGCGAACGACCGTGGCTTCAGCGCTGGTCGGATGCATCATCTTGAGCTTTTTCAGCTCTTTTTTGACCTTCGCCTGAGCTTCCTCGCTCATGCGCTTGCTCTTGAGCTTCTCCTCGATCTCCTGGATCTCGCTCTTGAACTCGTCGCGCTCGCCGCCACCCAGCTCCTTCTGGATGGCCTGCATCTGCTCGTTTAGGTAGTACTCCTTCTGCGTCTTCTCCATCTGCTTCTTGACGCGGGAGCGGATCTTCTTCTCCACTTGGAGAATCTCGATCTCGGCCTGCATCAGCTCGTACAGGCGCTCGAGACGCTTCTTCGCGTCGGCCATTTCGAGCAGGCCCTGACGATCGGCGAGCTTGATGGTGGGCAGGTTCGCGGCGATGGTGTCGCTGAGCTTCGAAGCGTCTTCGATGCTCTGCACGCTCATCAAGACCTCGGGCTGCACCTTCTTGTTGAGCTTGACGTACACCTCGAAGGTGCTCTGCACGCTGCGGATCAGCGCTTCCACCTCGACGTCGCTCACGAGCGACTCTTCGATCTCGTCGGCTTCGACGAGGAAGTAGTCACGCGTTTCGGCGTAGCGCTTCACGCGCGCGCGCTGCCGCCCTTCGACCAGCACTTTGACCGTGCCGTCAGCTAGACGCAGAAGCTGTACGATCGTGCCGATAGTCCCGACGGCGTAGATGTCGTCCGGCGTGGGGTCGTTGGTTTTGGCGCTCTTCTGAGCGGCCAGAAAAATCTCCTTGTCCCGCGCCATGGCTTCGTCGAGCGCGGCGATGCTCTTCTCTCGCCCCACGAAGAGCTGCGAGACCATGTGCGGGAACACGATGATGTCCCGCAGCGGCAGAGCCGGCAGCGGCCTGCGCGCGGCGCCCACGGGTTTTTCGTTGCCGTCGTTCTTGAAAAACATGGCTCTCTTCGTTTTACGTTCTAGCGCGTACAGGCGGAAGGTGCTGTGAGGCGGTAAATCTCGCGGAGTTCAAGGCTGTTCTGAGCCTGAACGGCGCACCCCTCCCGACCATTCCCGGAGCGGGGACACGCGCCCGCGCGAGAGCGGGAGCGCGTTCGGACGGATGGGCACGCGGAAGTACCCGAGCTCAGGCGAGCTCAGCTTCCTTGTGATAGACGATGAGCGGCTGCTCGCCGCGCGAGATGACGTCTTCGTTGATGACGACTTCCTTGATGCCGGACTTCGAGGGCACGTCGTACATGATGTCGAGCATGGCTTCCTCGAGGATGGCGCGCAGGCCGCGAGCACCGCTCTCGCGCTCGAGCGCGCGCTTGGCCACCTGCTGGAGCGCGCCCTTGGTGAACTTGAGCTTCACGCCGTCGAACTCGAAGAGCCTCTGGAACTGCTTCACCAAGCTGTTCTTCGGCTTCGTCAGAATGTCGATCAGCGCGTCTTCCGTGAGCTCGTGCAAGGTGGCGATCACCGGCAAACGGCCGATGAACTCCGGGATCAGGCCGAACTTGAGCAGGTCTTCGGGCTGCACACTGGCCAAGAGCTCGCCGAGCTTGTAGTCGCTCTTCTTTCGGATATCGGCCCCGAAGCCAAGGCGGGATTGCCCGAGCCGGCGCTGGATGATCTGATCCAGGCCGACGAACGCGCCGCCACAGACGAACAGGATGTTCGTGGTGTCGACCTGCAGGAAATCCTGCTGGGGATGCTTGCGGCCGCCCTTGGGCGGCACGTTGGCGACCGTGCCCTCGATGATCTTCAGCAACGCCTGCTGCACGCCCTCGCCGGAGACGTCCCGGGTGATCGAGGGGTTGTCGCTCTTACGGCTGATCTTGTCGATCTCGTCGATGTAGACGATGCCGCGCTGCGCCCGCTCGACGTCGTGGTCGGCGTTCTGCAGGAGCTGGACGATGATGTTTTCTACGTCCTCGCCGACGTAGCCTGCTTCCGTCAGGGTGGTAGCGTCCGCAATCGCGAACGGGACCTTGAGGATTTTCGCGAGCGTCTGAGCGAGCAGGGTTTTTCCGCTACCCGTGGGCCCGAGCAAGAGAATGTTGCTCTTGCCGAGCTCGATTTCCTCGCTGTTGAGCTTCGAATCGATGCGCTTGTAGTGGTTGTGAACCGCGACCGAGAGGATCTTCTTGGCGCGTTCCTGGCCGACCACGTAGTCGTCGAGGATCGACTTGATCTCCGCCGGCTTGGGCATCGGGTCCGAGCCGCCGCTGGGCTCGTCCTTCTCGACCTCTTCGGCGATGATGTCGTTGCAGAGCGCAATGCACTCGTCGCAGATGTAGACCGTCGGCCCGGCAATGAGCTTTTTTACTTCCTTCTGGGATTTGCCACAGAAGGAGCAGCAGAGATTGCCGTTCGAATCGTCTCGCCTTCGCTCCACTTTCTACTCTCGCTACGGTAGAGGCCCCTCGAAACTCGCCGCATGGCGAGCTCGCGACGTTTCTAGAAGTTGTGTTGAAATTTCGAAGAAGTTTAGAGCTCGTCTTGCGTGCTCGCAAGCAACTCTTCGGCCGCAAACGACGTGCCCGCCGGCAATTGACAGCCTGCGGGGCGTCCCATGAGCTAAGCGGCGAAGAGCAAAGAAACTATAGCCCGGCCGCGACACCTGCGCGCTAGCCGGGCCATGCCCAGTCAGCCTGGGGCCGCCGCCCCCGCGGCCTGCTAATGCGCTGTATCTGGGCGAAATCAATCCTTCTTCTTATGTTCGAAGATCTCGTCGATGAGTCCGTACTCTTTGGCCTGTGCGGGACCCATGTAGAAGTCACGCTCGATATCGCGTGCGATTTCGTCGCGGTTGCGGCCCGTGGCCCTGACGAGGATGTCCGTGACCACGTCCTTGGCATGACGGATTTCACGAGCTTGGATCTCGATGTCCGTGGCCTGGCCGCGAGCGCCGCCGAGCGGCTGGTGGATCATGATGCGCGCGTGCGGCAGCGCATGCCGGCGCCCGCGATCTCCGGCGCCGAGCAGCACGGCCCCCATACTGGCCGCCTGTCCGATGCAAATCGTGCTGACCGGGCAGCGCACGTACTGCATCGTGTCGTAAATCGCCAGGCCGGCCGTGACGACCCCACCCGGAGAGTTCACGTACAGCTGAATGTCCTTGTCGGGATCTTCGCTTTCGAGAAACAGAAATTGCGCGATGATGATGTTGGCGACGTCGTCATCCACGGCGCTGCCGAGGAACACGATGCGGTCCTTCAGCAGACGGCTGAAGATGTCCCAGGTGCGCTCACCGCGGTGCGTAGTCTCCACGACATGCGGATAGATGATGTTCGCCGCGGCGCGCTCGGCGCTGGCCAGCGGACCGGCAGTGGCGATGGCGGAGGCGCGGCGCTCGAGGAGATCCAAAGCATCTGCACGGGTTTCAGGTCTTTTCACTGGGTCCCTCCAAAAGTCGGGTGGATGCGGCGGCTCACGCCTCTTCTATCTTGGCTTTTGCTTCGATGATGTCGAGCACCTTGTTCTCGAGGATCATCCCGACCAGCATTTCACGCTTCTTGGCGTCTCGATACTCGGCGCGCAATTTCGCGATGTTCTTGCCCGTATCTTCAGCGAGTTCCTTCAAGCCATCTTCGATCTCTTGATCGCCGATCTTGATCGTCTCGCGCTTGGCAATCTCGGCCATGAGCAGTCCGGCACGCACCTTGGTCTCACTGTCCACCTGGATCTGGGCGCGTAGCTCGTCCCCCACCCCGCTGACGCTCTGCCCCTGAGTGCGAGCGCGAGACACGATCTCCTGCTCGGTGAGACGCATCTGGCGCTCGACCAGCGACGGCGGCACGGGGATCGGATTGGCCTTCACGAGCTCCATGACGAGCCGCTCGGCCAGGGCGTTGTCCGACTCCTGCTTCTTCTGCTTGGTCAGCTTTTCTTTCAGATCCAGCTTGAGCGCAGCGAGCGTCTCGAACTCGCCCACGTCCTTGGCAAACTCGTCGTCGGCCTCGGGTAGAACGCGCTCCTTGAGCTCTTTCAATGTG
>DATHEN010000923.1:0-3371 GCA_035318565.1 Polyangiaceae bacterium | reverse complement strand
CTGCTTGATCTCCTTGGGCTCGGGAAAGCGCGCGCGTTCGGCGCGGGACCACAGGAGCTCGCCGTCCAGGTGTATCTCGAAGATCCCGCTCGCGCCCGGAACGAGCGCCACCTCTCCCAGCTCCGTCTCGAACGTCGTGAGCAGCTCCTGCGCAAACCAGCTCGCACGAAGCAGCCAGCGACAGCGCGGGCAATAGACGATTTCGAGCCTCGGGGAAGCCACTCTACCGAGCAGAATGGCACACGCACGACAGTCCCGCAAAAGCCAGCGGCTGGTAAGCTCAGCGGCCATGCGCCCGCTCATCTACAGCCAGCTCGTCGGCTGGTACCGGCTCCTCGATCCAGCGCGCGATCACGCAGACGAGACCACCAGCTACCGGAGTGCTCTCGAGCGCGCCGCTACGCCACCGGCGGAGACGTTGCTGGAGCTGGGAAGCGGAGCGGGTCACAACGCCGTTCACCTGAAACAGCGCTTCCACTGCACGCTCACGGACATCTCGGAAGAGATGCTCACACTGAGCCGCGAGCTCAATCCCGAGTGCGAGCACCACTTGGGTGACATGCGCACTCTGCGTCTGGGCCGGACCTTCGACACCGTGCTCGTACACGATGCGGTCATGTACATGCTCACCGAGCAAGACTTGCTCGCTGCGGCCGAGACTGCGTTCGTGCACACGCGCCCCGGCGGGGCAGCGCTGTTCGCGCCCGACCACATCAGCGACACCTTCGAAGAACAGACGAACTTGCTCGAAGAGAACGACGGTGAGCGAGCGCTACGCTGCATCGAATGGTCGTGGGATCCGGACCCGAGCGACACCACCTTCATCACCGAGTACGCATTCGTGGTGCGCGAAGGAACCCACGTGAGCGCGGCGCACGATCGCCACGTCGAAGGCCTGTTCCCCAAGAGCGTATGGCTCTCCCTGCTCACCAGCGTCGGCTTCCTCGTCGAAATGGTCGAGCGCCAAATCAGCGAAGACTGCTGCGACGAAGTCTTCCTGTGCCGACGCCCGTGAACGGCCGGCCGCGCCTAAAAATACAGCAGCGCCGCTCCGGACATGATGCCTACGGGGGAACCCGACTTCAGGAGTCGACCTCCGTTTGAAGCGCACCGGCGCACACTTTGAATCGACCTTTTGTCTGCAGTTGTTCGTGTTGTGCGGCGAGCGCGTTCAGACCGAGCGCGCTCGTCGTCTTTACCGCCACGCGCCGCTCCGCGCCAACATCGCGGCGCATCGAGAGCCATCCTACGAAAGCTGTGACACCTTCGAGAGCTCTTGACGAACGGCGAAAATGGCTTACATTCGCGAGCCATTCCCGTTCCCAACGGGGGCGATCGGTTTCGACGTGGAGACTGAACGCTAGTCTGCGTGTGCTGGCTCCCGAACCAGCTCAAAAGCGGGACGTACTAATTGCGAACGACAACGCACTCGCTCTCGCGGCCTAAAAAACCGTGAAGCCGTCCAACCGTGAGATTGTCTTGGTAACGGAAGGGCGTCATCACTAAGGCTGGGTCCCGCAAGGGCGCTTCCGATAGCGGGACCGAGATTCGCGGAAGATAGGTCGTAGCCGAATCTACGAACTCAGCCGCTGGGGATACAGCGGCTACGCACGTGAACGAGGGTTAGCTGGATGCTTCGCGGACCCGGGTTCGATTCCCGGCGCCTCCACCATTGCAATAAATTCGAACCTCCGTCCGCAACCTGGAGGAGGTTCAGGCTGTCGAAGTTGCAGCCGACCTTGAAGTAAGTTCGGCCCACTTCGGGCTTCTCGGGGGTGAGCGTCACGGGGCCGGTCAGGCGGCGGAGCGCGAGCGCGGACTGCTCGGTGCGCTGCGCGAGCATGTCGTTCAGCTGCCTGATGCGCGGCCCGCACTTCCGCTGCCCAGCGCTTTCGGTCCGGCATCGAGATGATTGCACCTACTCCGCCGCTCTCGCGGTGCATTGCGGGTGCATTGCCCGGAGCGCGGGCATCAGCGCGGGTCGATGCTGTAGCGCCGCGCGCCGCGGTTCTCCGTCTTCGTTCGCTTCAAGCGCCGGCGCTGCAAGGCTCTCCTCGAACATGATGCCGGCCTTGTACACTTCGTGCCCTGGCGTCCGCTTCACCGTCTCCTTGTTCGACCCCGGTACGTGCACGAGCACCTTGTTCGCGATCGAGCGCCGTTCCCGTACCGCTCGAGCGCGAACATCTACTTCAGGTAGCTCCCTCTGAGCGCTACCACCGGGTACGCAAACCCCAGCTCGGCTCCCCCCAGCTCATCCACGAACGGCGAACGCTGGCTCTGCCCTTCCGCATCCACCCACAGCACGAGCCCGCGCTCGCGCACCTTCTTCGCGACTTCCGGGCGAGCGCGCGACTCGCAATCCGCAATACCCCCGAGTCCATGCCTGCCTTTGCCTCGACGCGAGCCCGCTTGGCGCGTGGTTCAGCAGGGAAGCGTATCATGAGGCTCCCCGTACATGGATCGACGCGGACGGCCGTGCGTGCTCGCTCGAGCTGCGCGCGCCCGGGTCCCTCTTGCACGTGCTCGGCCGTCGCCGCTCCACGCGCATGGCGGCGCTACGGCCTGCGCGCGCGCGAGGGTCCCTTAGAACATTGGCCGCTCACAACGGGCAAGCAGCCTCAGGTTCCGACGGCGTGCCGCACGGGCCGCGACGCATGGTGCGCTTCGTGGCCAGTCCTCACGACCGCGCTCCTCGATGCGACTGTCGTACCGGCAGAGCTCTCGGCCGGACCAATGGGGTCCCCCGTGCGAACAATCAGCTTGGCAGTGTGGCCTCCTCGGCCGAGCGCGCATGCAGCCTCGAGCTCGAAGCGGTGACACCGGGCCGCGCGTGGAACCAGCGACGCGAGCGCTCGCCCATAGACTTCGGTGCGCCGGAACAGGGCGAACGGACGCGACACATCGAGCACCACGCCTTCCGTCGGTTCCCCGGTTGGTGCGTTGGACGGTGCAAACGCAACCCACAAGCTCGATGGCGCCCGTTCGCGCGAGATGACGCAGATCATCCCGAGGAGTGCACGCAGCCAGGGGTCATCGCGCTCGGGGAGGTAGTGCGGGACCAGTCGTCCTCCCTCGACGCGGGCGCTAAGCAGGGAGAGCGCACGAGGCAGCAAGACCCCGTCTCCTTCCAGCAGCCTGACGTGCTTCGCTCGTCGCCAGGTTTCCGCGAGGTCATCCTCCACGCACAGGACAGCGTCGTCGATGCGAATGACGCCGCGACGCTTCACGTCGCCGAGGATGCGGGCACGGGCGATTTGCAGCGCATCGGCTATGTCGGTCGTCGAAAGTCGTGGCAGGGCGCGGAATGCGAGGCCCGCCTCTGCTATAGCGGCGTGCTCTCGACCGAGTCGTTCGTCAGCGCGTCGTCC